>CAYWAG010000047.1:0-9140 GCA_964455925.1 uncultured Verrucomicrobiales bacterium
CTTCTAATACCACGAACATTCGCTAATATTTTTAAAATTAAAGCATTTTAGAGCTTTTAGAGATTGCATTTGTAACTTTATCCCTGATCACGACCTCTTCAACTTTCAGAGGCCTCATGAATTCGTCTCAAAAAGGTAGACATACCTGCATCGTTACGAAAAATCTTTATCTGTGAAAATCTGCGTCCAGTGCAGCGCTCAGAACGGGGCGCACTACGACGAAACTCTCCACTCGCACCCCGCCTGGACCTCCACGCACTTCAATGGCATGGGCGAGGCTTAGGGTAAGGAGCAGTCCTGCGTGGATCGCGGGGACTAAAGTCCCCGTTCCGCTTTTATTCCCACAGGCGTAGCCTTGGAAAGAGTATCATATTGTTTGACCATAAGGATGCTCAGGAGACAGAGCGTAGCTCGTCCAAACCTTGAGTTCCCCGTCCTGTTTCTTCCGTAGGCTCATCGTTCGATGGTTTGGATCTGATTCTTTACCATAAGAAAAGGCCAAGTATCGTCGCTCCTTGCAGTATTCATCTGTAAGGACTGTAATGTGGTCAGCCGGCACAGATACCTCATAAAGAGAGTCTCCTCCGAAAGGGGTAACAGGATCACCTGATATCGCTACAAACTCATTATCCAGATGGATCATAACGACATATTTTAAAAGATGGGCTGAGTATTCATAGATCAGGACCTTGCCAAACGTCTCGCCCAATTCTTCGACAACGCCTTCCGAAGCAAAGAATTCATTGGTTTGAGATACATCGAACTGAATGGCCATACCTAAAAAAGAGTAAACGTTACATCAGAAATGACGCAATACAAGAGGTGCGGTTTTAGAACTTATCGCTCTCCACCCGCAGAGCAGCGCACCAACAACATCAACTCCAGCGTCATACAAGTATAGCTCACATTACGGCGGTAAAGACTGTGGCACGAGCGTCCCGCTCGTGAATACATCCTCTGGCGTTAGCCACTGACTGCCCTTCTTGGCTCTCGACCTATTGAATACGCGGAGATTAAGGAGAAAGTTAGTGGCTATCGCCAATAGATGTTGATCATGAGCAGGATGCTCATGCCACAATTACTGCCGTAATGTGAGGTATAGCCTTCCGCACTTTCTCAGTGATAAGGGTCGTGAAGCCTTAGCTGGAAACTCTGATCTGAAGCGACCGATGGTCGCTTCTACGGACTACCTGGGCGGCTATGTCATTGGTATTCATGGAACCGATGAATAGACAAAGGAGCACGGCTTTTTTTCAGCCGTGCTCCTTGCTTGGTTCGGTGGGATTTGGTTGACGGCTTAGAAAGCCGTGCTCCTTACTTGACCGTGATTACGCCCTTCATCATGGCGTAGTGGCCAGGGAAGGAGCAGAGGAAGGGGTATTCGCCGGCTTCGAGCGTGACGACGATGCTATCCTCTTCGCCAGGGCCGAGAAGCTTGGTGTGAGCCTCTAGCATAGCAGTGCCAGCCTCATCCTGTGGGATATACTCTGTAGCGGCGGCACTGGCAGCAGCCATACCGAACTTCAGGATGTCAGAACCGGGCTTAAGGATGACAAAGTTGTGCCCCATAGCAGCCTTAGGAAGGTTTCCTACGTTCTTAAAGGTGATCTTAGTCGCCTCCCCAGCGGTGAGTTCTAGTGCAGCTTGGTCAAACTGCATGGTGTCATTCCCTGTGATGACGATCTCCTTAGCAGGAGCAGCCTCAGCCTCTGCGGCTTCCTCTGTCTTTACTTCTGCCGCTGCGTCCTTCTTAGGATGATCCTTACACCCACAGCCACAAGCAGAGGCTACGGAAGTAAGAGAAAGCGCGATACCGATGATAGATGTTACAGTAAACTTCATGATACCGTAGCTTAGCACGCATACGGGTAATGAAAAGAAATAATATGATTCAGCGTGTGTTCTCCCCCTCATGATGTGGATATCACGTATGAAGAGGAGCCTCCCCGCTACCCCGCATTATTGTGTCAGAATAACGCGCCAGAAGAGCTTAGCCCCAGCAAGGTCGGGATCATCAATGTCGATCGTCACGGACTCCATGCCGTTCACATCCGTCATATCGGAGCTGATACTGGTGACATCTACACTCGTCCAGTTCTCTAGGTCTTCGCTGTATTGGAAGACCTGAGTGGTGTCTGTCGTGGACAGCGCGTTACGGGTGAGAACAAAGGAGCCATCAGTCGCGTTCCATGCTCCGTAGTGGGCAATGGAAGCAGGGGTCTCTTGGGTGGGGTCTGACAGGAAGAGGTACTCCATCGCATTCGCATATCCATCACCGTCAGCATCGGCATCAAAGGCACGATCCATGACGCCACTGTAACCCGCGAGATAGTCTCCGTACTCTGTGCTCACAGCGGTAAGGTAGAGAGCGGACACAGCAGACTCGATGTTCCCCTCATAGTCATACGAGGAAATAACGAGGTTTCCAGCTCCATCCGTGGAGAGATCTGTAAAGGTCACATAGGAGCCTGTAGGGTCATCGACCTCGGTGCCCTGGGATTGCCCATCCACCGTCCATCCGGTATCATATTGCGTATTACGGATGTTGTTGCCAGAGAACTCGCACCCGATGACGAGCTGGTACTTCAGGCTATCATCGAGTCCGCTGAAGACAAACTCAAACTGGTCTGCCCCTTGCTCCCGCCAGCGATCCAACTGCGCATCGCTGGGGATCGGCGCGAACCCTGCATTATAGAAGGCGTTTCCGGTGCTAGGCGTGTCGGGCGTATTCGTCGCAAAGGAGACACCTGCGACGGTCTCCCCAGCTAGGTTTGTCATCGTCCCTGCCGCGAGGGCGTCACCCGCTGCCGTAATGGTATTCCACCCCGGCACGAGACCATTACTGTTAATGCTAAAGTCCACCCCGATGACCGTTCCGACCGTGAGGGCGGCCTCTGCGACCTCGATCGTGATGGTCGCGGCAGCGCTGTCGCTGGCTCCGTCGGAGACAACATACTCGATGCTTTCGGTCCCCACTGTATGTGGTGTATAGATCAAGTCTGGAGCGGTACCACTGAGCACGCCGAGGGAGGGGAACTTAGTAATGCGGTAGGTCAGATCATCGCCATTCACATCAGCCCCACTGAGGGTCACCGCCACCGTAGAGTCCACTACGACCGTGGCGGACAGGCTGTCTGCGGTAGGGGCGTGACTAGAGGGCACTGTCATTTCGACTACTAGCGTATCAGTCGCGCCAGAGGCATCAGTGGCTTGCACCACTACATCCGTATAGCCGATGTCTGCGGCCGTAGGCGTGCCACGGAGCCTACCCGCCGCCGTTATAGAGAGCCACGATGGACCACTGACGAGGCTATAGGTGACTGCATCCCCATCATCATCCGTGGCGGTGGCATTCAGGTTACTGAGGCTCACATCATATGCGCCCCCTACAGTAGCCGTCTGCGCCACATACGCCTCTCTGAAGTAAGGCGCCTGGTTAGAGAACACGCTTAAGTAACCGTTGAGATACCGCACCCTGCCTGCAGCGGTGGCAGTGACGACCAATGTCTCTTGGTCGGCATACTCGACCTCACCATGCGCGGTTTGCTCCACGGAGGGTAGCCCGGTGCCCGCGCCAAAGATATAACTAGCATTCCATGAGGCCCAGTGCCCAGTAAAGGCACCGAACGCAATAGAAGAGGTCGCATCCAGGGAGGACTGGATGTTCTCCACGGTGATCCGGACGGAGTCACCCGCGCCGAGGATCCCTGTAGGCCCCGTGCCCATGTCGGGATAGCCGCCAGTGACGTCTTGGTCTGCGGTTCCTAAGGTCACAGACGAGTTATCTCCATCCAGTGTATACGTGCTATCCGCAAACGCCTCCACCCGAATATCAAAGGAGAGGGAGTCATCATTCTCCCCCACGGAGTCTAAGGTCTGGTTCGCGGCTGCCACAGAGATAATGAGATCGGTGCCAGAATCATCATGCGTAATGGTCACATCAGGCAGGCTGTCATCCAGTCCGTTTACCTCACCAGTATTGTCAGGAGAAATGTTAGTAAAGAACACGGACTGCGAAGGAGTCGCCCCATTGGCATCAATGTAGATTTCGACCTCCGCCTTATCCACCTCCCCGCGGCCATCATACGCCAGCACTGTTAGGCGGTTCATCCCGATGTCACCGGTGGAGGCAGGAGTGCCTGAGAGTGTCCCGTCTGGAGTGAGCGTGACCCAATCGGGGCCATCGAGGAGCTCATACTGCACCGTATCGCCATCCGCATCAGAGGCATACCCCGCCAGCGAAGCCGTATAGGCGGTATTATGCACCCCATCTGACAGTAAGTAGCTCCGTTCTGTAAACTCAGGTGGCGTGCTGGATTGCGCCTTGATGGCTACGATCTTTTGGAGCAACGCCTTCGCATCTGGTCTTAAGGTGGAATACACCTCTCCGGTGGTGGTATTGACATCACCCTCTACCGTATCGCCGACATCTAGGTTCCATGTCCATGCTCCTCCTGCGTTCAGCGTTCGCTCCATCCAGTCTGCCGCCTTATCGGTCAGTTGGTCGCCGACCTGACCGTTATCATCAATGTCCTTAGAGTTCGAGTATGTCCCGCCCTCCTCGTTTAGCCAAACCAGCGCATCACTATTCCAGCGCCATTGCAGCATCATAAAGACATGCCCTAGCTCCACACTATCGACACCACCAGGGACATATCCATCATCGGAGTTCTCGATCGCCTTAATCTGATAATCATAGTTCGCATCATTACTCGCTCGTTGCTGCACGACGGCAATAGGGTGCCCATCCGTGAAGTCGCTGAGATCTGAATCCGCATTATATGTCGCGACTACATCTGGGTTATGAGTCCGGATAATCGCATCCAGAGCCACATCATCCATGGTGCCGTTATCGAACCAATACCCATCGATCAAGGTCCCATACCGCTCCGCATACTCCGCGACGATATGCTCCGCATACGCCTTTGTATATTCATCGTAGGTGGGAGTCTCCGTCAGGCCATAAGTGTTCATCACAAAGGTCTCCCAGTTCGTGTAGGATACGGACGAATACGTCCCTGTATCTGTGTCTAACACGGCATCGTAGAGGTTCCCGCTCTGTAGCCCATGCTTCAGCATCATCGGCCCCTGTGTAGCCATGTAGGCGATGACTTTGATGCCCTCTGCCTGGAAGAGAGTCGCCATTTCGCCAAAGAGGTCTCGCCCTCCATCGGGGGTAGGCAATCCAGCAGGATTTACCACATAGTCAGGATCCGCTAAGCCCGTATCGGGGTTTAATCCTGCGTTAATGGCATCGAGCACGGAATGCGGGGCGAGGTAGTTATCGCCGTAAGCTGGGTCTGAAAGGTTAAAGATGACATAGGAAACCCCGGGCACCTCTAACACATCCTGCACCATAGTTGCGGGGTCATACCCTGCGAGCAGAGCCTGATTATCCGCATCTATACGCCAGCCGACCCCAAACTGACCTTCCATCCAGTTCGCCTGTGCTACTCCCAGTAACCCTGCGACCATACATCCTATAAAAGTGTTTTTCATCATAATTCCAAAGCTGAGGGCGACAGCAAAAAACCGCAGGTTAGACCTCCGCTGCTTACAGTGCCTCTCCATATAATGCGCAGAAAACCCCAGGTGCTGTACAAAAAACATCATGACGCACACCTCATGCCGATGAATTTACAGCATTCTGTTCGTGCGGTTCTACACTCCACCCAGGCAGCACCCTTAGCAGGCACAGGGATTTATTTGCTCTCGATACGAAAAAATAAAGCTTTTTCCTTTATCTGATCCGTTCCCGTCCGTATGAAGAGCGCGCGCTTGGAGCGAAACGTGATTAGCGGCCCTACACCGCCTCATTTCTCCTGCTCTACGCTGCACTCCTAGACTGCCTTACACTCTCCACATGATTACACGCTCGTTGACCTTACTTACCTCTCGTTTCCTCCTAGCGCTCTGTCTCACAGTCGGGATCAGCACGGCATCGGCGCAGTCCAGTGGGTCATCTGGGTGGAAAACGGTGGTTCACCTGAATCAAAAGTACGTTTACGCAGCCCAGATCTCGGACTACTACCGTGAGCTTAAGTTTAAGCGCTCTCTCCCTTCCAGTAATAGGCTTCGCTTTGAGAATAAGTCCATCCGCATGGACTTCATCGTGGGATCACAGGAGGTGTATCTGAACGGGCTAAAGTTCCACTTCTCCTACCCTGTTGTCCTAAAGGGGGGGAAGTTCCTGATCTCACAGATCGACCTCGTTAAACTCATCGACCCGATCCTACGCCCAGCCTACATTAAGAACCCCAGCATCCTGCGCACGGTCATCATTGATGCGGGGCACGGTGGGTATGATCCAGGCACTGTGAACCGCCACGGGAAGGAGAAGGACTTCACCATGGCGCTGGCGCATAAGCTGCGCGCTAAGCTCATGCGCAAGGGGTTTAAGGTCGTCTTCACGCGCAAAGGCGATGAGTTTGTCTCCCTCAAGGATCGGGTCAACATCGCTAACAAGTTCTCTAACGCCATCTTTATCAGCCTCCACTTTAACGCGGCAGATGTCGGGCAGGCATACGGGATCGAGACCTTTACCCTCTCCCCGGCAGGAGTCGCGCATTATGGCCGAGGCCTCCGTAAGAGCGACCTGCATCAACGCACGGGTAATGCCCAAGACACATCCAACATCGCCCTCGCTACCGCCATCCACGGGCGCACTATTCGGAACCTTAAGGCGCGTGACAGAGGCATCCGCCGCGCCCGCTTTGCCGTTATTACCGGCGTCAAGCACCCGGGCATCCTCTTTGAGGGTGGGTTCATGAGTCACTCGCGCGAGGGACGGCTGATTGCCTCCCCAGAGTATATTGATCACATGGCGCAGTCCATCTTTGAGGGCATCGCACTCTATAAGACAGAGACAGAGAAACGCCGCTTTAAATAAGAACCGCCCCACCCTGCCTGCATCTCCCCCCATCGATCCCATGTCAGACTACGCTATCGATATCCAGAACACCTGGAAGCAGTACCGCGGTAAGGTCCAAGCGCTCCGTGGCGTGGCGCTCCAGGTCCCCCCTGGTCAAGTGTTTGGGCTGCTCGGGCCGAATGGAGCAGGCAAGAGCACCCTGGTAAAAATCCTCACCTCTATTGTCCGCCCTACACGCTGTGAGGGCACCCTCCTAGGTCAGCGCATCGGGCATAAGCCTACGCTGGCACAGGTCGGATACCTGCCAGAGCACGCCCGCTTCCCAGATTACCTACGGGGGCATGAAGTGCTCCAATACGTCGCAGGTCTCGCAGGAGTCCCCACTAAGCAGGCACGAGCAAAGGCGCAGGAGCTGGTCGAGCTAGTCGGCATGGCAGAGTGGGCGCAGGAGCGCATCGGGACATACTCTAAGGGGATGCGCCAGCGCATCGGGCTAGCGCAAGCCCTCGTGCATGATCCTGACCTCATCTTCCTGGACGAGCCCACGGATGGCGTGGATCCCCAAGGGCGACGTGATATGCGCGAGGTTCTCATCCGCTTACGCGAGCAAGGGCGCACCGTCTTTATCAACAGTCACTTACTAGGGGAGCTAGAAATGATCTGTGATAGCGTGGCGATCCTGAACCAAGGCACCGTAGCGAAGCAAGGGACGATCAAAGAACTCACAGCCCAGAGCCAGCGCATAGAGATCGACATAATCGGAGACCTCCCACCGGCACTCCTCACGCAATACCAAGCACAGGGTGCTCAGCTCCAGGGCGCGACCCTGACCTTCTACCAGTCCACGGTAGCCGCTATTCAGCCCGTGCTCGATGACCTCAGACAGGCAGATCTCCACATTGCCCGCGTGCAAGAGCGCCGCCAAACCCTAGAAGACCTCTTCCTCTCATCAGTCGGGGACAGCACCGTCGGCGCACAGCGCGCCCAGCCCAGACCGTAACCCTCCCCCCATTCCCATTATGACCTCTCTCCTCGCGATCCTCTGGGACTCCTACCGGCTCCTCACTGCTAAGAAGCTCTTCTGGGTGACCTTAGTCTTAAACATTCTCATCGCCCTCTTCTATGCCTCCATCGGCTACTATGAGGCTGGCGTCTCCTTCTGCTTTGGGCTCCTCACCTGGGAGCACGACCTATTTAACTCCGCCTCGGGGCTGGAGAAATACCTCTACATGAAGCTCTTTACCGACCTGATGGTGCCGTGGTGGCTAGGGTTTCTGGCGATCATCATTGCCCTGATCTCGGTTACGCCCATCTTCCCCAGCTTTCTGGAGCGCGGCGCGATCGACATTGCCCTGTCTAAGCCCGTGGGACGCGTGCGCCTCTTTCTGGCAAAGTACCTGGGATCGCTCCTCTTTGTCGCCATTCAGGTTACGGTTTTTTGTCTTATTTGTTACCTGGGTCAGGGCATCCAGATCCAGGAATGGGGGGGGCAGCTCTGGTGGGCGCTGCCGCTGATGATTCTCAGCTTTAGCTCGCTCTACTGCATCGCGGTGCTCATCTCGGTGCTCACTCGCTCCACGATCTTCTCGCTCCTGATGGCGTTCCTGCTCTGGGGGATTACCGGGATCTTCTACAGCTTTGAGAACTATGCGTATAACTTTGCGCATGATCCAGCGGCCGCTATCGTTAAGCAGGAAGCCGGTGCCCAGGAAGCCGCCGACCAAGAATACGCTATAGCTAAGACCCTGATGGTGCCCCTGCCTAAGATCATGTACTTCACGCAGATCTTACAGAATAAGATGCGCATCAGCGGGGAAGGAGTGGATGATTACGTGGACTCCTGGATCCGCCTCATGGGGCTAGGCGAGTCTGCCTCTGAGTTCGAGATCTCTGCCCGTAACCGCTACTCACTGAGTTACCTGATCGGGACGACCCTGCTCTTTAACCTCGGTATGCTCTCCGTCGCGTGCCTGGTGTTTACCCGTAAGGACTATTAGGAACGCCTCTGCTCACGAGAGGCTGTAAAGCGGCGGTTGTGTGGCATCTCACATTACGGCGATAATTCATGAGTGCATCATATCACCCTTGATTCCGAGTGAGGAAACCGCAAAGACGCAAAGACGCTAAGTTTTATAGGGGGTGGTGGTAACTGTTCAGATGGGGTTGAGGGGGGAGGAACCGCTAAAAAACGCTAAATTACGCTAAAAGAAAGTAACTATTCAGGTGAAGTCTGTGGTGAGACCGAGTATTGCACGGTCAACTTCGCGGT
>CAYWAG010000048.1:0-9089 GCA_964455925.1 uncultured Verrucomicrobiales bacterium
GGCTTGGAACCGTCCGCCCATACGCGGGAGTAGGGGGACAGGGGGCATGAGCCAGCAGGACTGTCTCGCGCTTCTGGCCTCGGCACAGTTGGAGGTCTCTGCGGATCGTCGTCCACAGCGTCCGTGGTTGGTGCCGTTGCTCTATCTAGCACTGGTCGGGATGATCTTAGAGACGGTCCTGCAATGGGCACCGTGGCGCACACGCGCGGTCAGAAAGGAGGCGCGCTATGCTTAGGGACCTGATGAATGCATGGGGGCTGTCTGAGGTCGTCGTTCGGGCGGGGGCAGGGGAGCGCTGGCTTCTACTGGGTCTAGGACTGGTGGCTGTGGTAGCGATTATGCTATCGGCACGTGTGTTGTTGTCTGGGATGCAGGCGTCTGGACCGCGTGTTTGGGCTATGGTGTCGGTGGGCGCGCGCCTGGTGGGCATCGCTCTGCTGTTCCTGCTCTTACTGCGTCCTGAGCTTAGGCCCGAGGTCGCTAGCGAGCGTGATCCGCAGCTGTTGATCCTGCGTGATCAAACGCCGTCGATGCTCACCCCAGACCAGCAGGGAGATCAGGGGGCGCTTCTCCCTCGTGAGCAGGCGGTGGAGACCTTGCTCGCTAGTCCGCGCTTAGCGCAGCTGGTGGAGAGCGGAGCGGTGGCTGTGCAGGAGCGAGGGTTCGGTGCGCAGGCAGACCAGACCGACCTCTCCGCCGCGTTAGACAGTGCGCAAGATGTGCAGGCGACAGCCGTGCTCCTAGTCTCTGATGGCGCATGGAATGCTGGAGAGAATCCATCGTGGGTGGCACAGGAATACCGCGCTACCGCGACGCCGGTTTACACCGTGATGGTGGGGAGTGAGGAACGCCTGCCTGATGTGAGTGTGGAGCTCGTGGAGGCACCTCTGATGGTGGACACGGACGAGCCTTTCCTCCTAAAGGTAGAGGTATCATCGAGCTACAGCCTGCCGCAGGAGGTGGACCTCGTGCTCATGGATGGCGAGCGTGAGATACAGCATGATACCCTGACCATAGCTCCAGGGCAGCGTCAGACCCTCAGCCTGCAGCATGAGGTCACAGCGGCGGGGGAATACGAATACCGCGTTGAACTCCGTATTCCTGAGCCAGAGGTGATTATGCAGAATAATGCGGTGACCACTCAGATCACAGCTCGGACACAGCGCATGAAGGTGCTACTGGTCGATACCCTGCCCCGCTGGGAATACCGCTATATCCGGAATGCGATGATGCGGGATGAGCGAGTGGAGCTATCGAGCCTGCTACTCCACCCTGGGATGGAGGTGGGGGACGGTCCTGGGTATGTCGCGAGCTTTCCGGAGAGCTTAGCGGACTATGATGTCATTATTCTGGGTGATGTAGGGATCGCAGACGGGCAACTGAGTGCGGATCAGGCGGGGCAGATCGTGCAGGCGGTGCGCTCTGCTGCCACAGGAATGGTGCTCATGCCTGGGCGACTAGGGAACCAGGAGACTTTGGCACAGCATGCGGAGTTCGGCTTACTCTATCCCGTGCGCTTTGGGGAGCCGATGGGGGGAGTTAGCGTAAAGCACCCCGCCCAGCTCCAGCTGAGTTCGCGAGGGGGGGAGTCACTCTTAATGCGTCTCACCATGAACACGCAGGAGAACTTAAGCCTCTGGACCTCTCTGCCAGGGTTCCATTGGTTCCAACCCTCTGATGGGTTAAAGGCTGGCGCGACCGCGCTGGCATTTCATGAGCAAGCGCGCAACGCACATGGGCCGGTGCCACTCGTCGTGACGGCGCGAGCGGGGCGCGGAAAGGTGTTGTACATGGGGATCGACTCCTCCTGGCGCTGGCGTCGTGGCGTGGAGGATCGCTACCACTACCGCTTTTGGCGCCAAATGGCACGCTGGATGGCATACCAGCGGAACCTGACCCAGGGTGAGCAAGCAACGCTCTTTCTCAGCCGGGACAGGCTGTCGGTAGGGCAAGACGTGCGTCTGAACCTACAGGCGATGACCTCCGACGGACAGCCCGTCACCGCGGATCAACTACAGGTTCGCATGACTTTACCGAGCGGCGAGCAACGCCTCATTCCGCTGGTATCTATGCGGGAATGGGGCGAGTTTGCAGGACGGCTCACCCCAGAGGAGGCGGGTGAATACCGCCTCGCGGTGCTGGTGGATGGCGACGAGGTGGCGCAGCGCGTCCTACAGGTGCAGGCGATCCAGCGCGAGGGACTGGGCGCACCTGCAGACCCCACCGCCCTGAACGCCATCTCCCGGGTCTCTGGTGGCAACGCGTATCGCCTAGGTGAGGAGGGTGACCTCTGGGAGCAACTTTCCATGAGCCTCACCCCACCCCCGCGATATGAGTTTGTCGCTCTGATTCACCAATGGCATTGGTACGCAGGCATCGCAGCCGCCCTACTGCTATCATGGTGGGCATGCCGCCAAACTGGGGTGGTGTGACACCACGGCTCACACTAAACGACAGGGAAACCTTACCAGATCATTCCCAGAGGAGGTGTGAGTTTATGAGGTTGCGCCGAATGGTGCTAACTTAAGCGAATATATGCTCGATTTTTGAACCGCAGAGGCTCGGAGGCGCAGAGAGTGTTTTTTGTTAATTTTTAGTTTTTTATTTAAAAATAAATGTAAAATTTTGATTTTGTAATCATAATAATTTCAATTGAGCCCTCTGTGTCTCTGTGCCTTTGCCTAGGGGCTATCCTTCGTATTGTGGTTCAAAATCCCCTCGAAAGCGCCGTTAAGTTAGCGCCATTCGAGGTTGTGCCATTGTAGGAAGAGTGTCATGATTAGCGGATGGAACCATCATATCGCGTTACGCCTGGGGAGCCCTTTAGTGTTAGCTGTGCCCCCACTACCCCTCCGGTGGAGGTGGACGGAAAGAAGGCCCTAAAGAAACGCCTCTCTCATGCCGTGGATGAGCTCTCTGACCTACAGCGCGTGCTCTATGCTGATGATCGCTTCTCTGTGCTGCTGGTCTTTCAGGCGATGGATGCAGCGGGGAAGGATAGCACCATTCGGGCGGTGCTCAGTGGAGTGAACCCGCAGGGCTGTCAGGTGTATTCCTTTAAGAAACCCTCTAAGGAGGAGCTGGAGCATGACTACCTCTGGCGCACGACTCGCTGCCTGCCAGAGCGGGGACGCATCGGGGTCTTTAACCGCAGTTATTATGAGGAGGCTCTCGTAGTGAGAGTGCATCCTGAGTATTTACAAGGGCAGCGCATCCCTCTGCCAGAGAACCTCGATGACCTGTGGAAGCAACGGTACCGTGCCATCCGTGAGCACGAGCGTCACCTCGCACAGAATGGTACTGTCGTGATCAAGTTCTGGCTAAACGTCTCTCCAGACGAGCAGAAGGCGCGCCTGCTCGACCGCCTCGATAATCCAGAGAAGCACTGGAAGTTTGAAGCCGGAGACCTCGCCGAGCGGGCGCTCTGGCCCAGCTATATGCAGGCGTATGAGCAACTGCTCAGTGCGACCTCTACCGACTACGCTCCATGGTACGCGATCCCCGCAGATAATAAGCCCTATATGCGGGCAAAGGTAGCAGAGATCATCGTGGAGCGGCTTAGGGAGCTAGGCTTACAGTATCCACAGGTCTCTGCCGAGCAGAGAGCTGAGTTCGACTCCTATCGGGCTGAGCTATTAGATGATAGGTGAAGCGAGTTCAAAACGCCCTCGAAAATACGGTGGAGTGCGTGCCGTTTCTCCCCTGTCCTTGTGTGTATTTTGTTGATTTGTGCGTTTTGGGAGAATAATCTGAACTCTCTCTTGCATTATCCGGGGCGCTTCCTAGGATGTTGCTCTATGTTACGTTTAGTTATTGTGGCTCTGGGGTTCTTAGGAGGGCTGTCTGCAGGGGAGAGTTTGGAGGCAGATTTGACCGACTTTGTTCTGCCACCCGCGTCCTACCAGCAGACGCCAGAGACCTTAGAGCAGGCGTTCCCGAAGGGGAGCTGGTCTAAGAACCCTTACTATGAGTGGCTGGATGCGGATAAGACCCGCGCCATTATTAAGCGTAAGGCGTTTGCCTCCCTCTCGCTGGATCTATCTATCCTAGATGGCACGGTGCCGGTTGATGAACTCATCATCGACTTTCAGGATGGCACCTTTTTAGGATGCACGGTCTCGCTCTTTAACCGTGGTGATAGTGGGCGGCTCAGTCAGGCGGAGTTCGATGCCCGCACCACGGCGGTGGGTAAGCAACTCGCCGAGATCCTGCAGGCACGCACGAAGACCCGCACCGGAAACGTAAAAAAGGGCATCATGACCAGCGGATATGTATGGAGGTCTAAGCGCGGGATCGCCGCGCTGGAGTATAATCCAGAGGCCCCTAGCACCATCGAGTTCGTGCGACTTAAGCTGGCGCACCCTCGCGCTAAGGGGATCTACACGGCGATCTTAGAGGATCGGTCGTATGCCACTGTGCGTAAGTCCGCCCTGTCGGGGAACCTCGTGCGTGAAGGCTCTAAGCACGTGATCGAGAATATTCCGATGGTAGATCAGGGCGCTAAGGGATACTGCGTGGTGGCATCCGCACAGCGTGTCTTCGAGTATTACGGGATCTCCTGTGATATGCATCAGTTGGCACAGATCGCTAAGAGCGACCCAGAGCGCGGCACCAGCTCCATAGAGACGAACCGCCAGCTGGGCGCGATCGACTACCTGTTTAAGACCCGCTATTCCTGCCTAGCGGTAGGGCATGGGGGGCGCCTAGTAGAGCTAGAGGAGAATCGCTATGTGGGTAAGGATGTGCCTAAGCGTAAGTTCGAGAAATACATCGAGAACTTTATTAACGATGGCATCCCTCTCCTTTGGAGCCTCGACCTCGGGCGTTATCAGGAGCACCCTCCGTTGCATGAGCAGACCTCCGGCGGTCACATGCGCCTCATCGTGGGCTACGACCTGAACGAACGTAAGCTGTATTTCTCAGACTCGTGGGGAGCAGGGCATGCCTGTAAGTATATGGATTTAGATGATGCCTACCGCGCGACCTCTGGACTCTTCTCCCTCGTGCCTACGCAGAACTAAGGGGTGGTTAGGACAAGGTAATCTCAGCACAGCAGTAAAAGTTACCCTTAAACATCCAGTATTCGGAATGACAAGCATAACAGAAGTAATGAAAATCCCTTTGAAAACTTTGTGGAGTACCCTCGCAACAATGGTTACGTTATCTGCTGGGCAGCAATACACCTACCCAGAGGCTCCTGCAGAGAATGTAGCGGAAAAGGCACACCTCTTCATCCTGTCGGGGCAGTCGAATATGGCGCGTCTTGACCCGACCAGAACCTTCCAGCCTCGTATCCTAAAGGAGTATGGTGAGGACTCCGTCATTATCGTAAAGGATGCTATGGGCGCGAAACCGATCCACCGTTGGTATAAGGAGTGGGTGTCTGTGCAAGGCCATGCCCCGGAAGGGAGAGGGGAGCTTTACGATCGTCTCATGGGGCAGCTGCAGCCTGCAATCCAGGGACGTGACCTCCAGGCGATCACCTTCCTCTGGATGCAGGGAGAGCAGGATGCCGCTGTGAACCAGGTACCCGTTTATGAAGCGGCGCTAGATGGTCTAATGGCACAGCTCCGTGCGGATCTAGGGCGTGACGACATCTACCTCGTCATCGGGCGGCTCAGTGATTACTCCCTGGACTCCGGCAAGCATCCAGAGTGGCAGACCATGCGTGACCTCCAAGTCCGCTATGCTGACGCCGATGCTACTCGCGCCTGGGTCAACACGGATGACCTCAACACGATGGTCGATAAGGACGGTAAAAGCCGCGAAGATGTGCATTACACGAAGGAGGGATACGACACCTTCGGTGAGCGGCTTGCCGAGAAAGCCATCGCTCTTATCCAGGCAAACACCCAACAATAATTCTCTAGAACGCAACTTTTTTTATCCTAAACACAAATGGAACATACTATAAAACTAATGTCCGCAGCTACGGCTGCGATGCTAGCCGGTGCTCTAGCCGCGGATCTCTACGTGAGTCCCAGCGGAGCAGATACGAACAAGGGGGGGGCAGACGCTCCGCTCGCCAGCTTAGCTGCGGCGCAAAAAGCGGCGCAAGCCTTCGCTGGTAAGGAGTCTGTCACCGTGCATGTCGCCGACGGGATCTACTACCTTCCAGAGGCGCTCGTCTTCACCGCTGCGGACTCTGGCACGGCCGAGCTCCCTATCAGCTACACCGCCCAGAACGAAGGCGGGGCGATCCTGAGTGGTGGCTCCCTCCTCTCACTGGAGTGGTCTGAGTATAAGGACGGTATCTATCAAGCCTCTGTCCCTGCAGGGCTAGAGATCGACCAACTCTTCATCAACGGCACGAACCAGCGCATGGCGCGTTACCCGAACTATGACCCAGCTAAGAAGGCTAAGCCCTACCAAGGGTACTCCGCCGATGCCTTCTCTAAGGAGCGCGCTGAGCGCTGGAGCGATCCCGCCGGAGGTTACATTCACGCACTGCATTCACATAAGTGGGGCGGCTATCACTACCAGATTACAGGTAAGGATGCCGAAGGTGAAGTGACCTATGAAGGTGGATGGCAGAACAACCGCCAAATGGGCATGCATAAGGACTATCGTATCGTAGAGAACATCTTTGAGGAACTTGATACGGAGCACGAGTGGTTCCACAACCGTAAGACGAACACCCTCTACTTTAAGCCTGAAGCAGGCTTAGACCTAGCCAGCGCTAAGGTCGAGGTCGTCCGTCTGCGTCACCTTGTGGAGTTCAACGGATCTGAGGAAGCACCAGTGACGAACCTTACCTTTAAGGGCTTTGTCGTCCGTCACGCCTCCCGTACCTTCATGGACTGTAAGGAGCCGCTCCTGCGCTCAGACTGGGCGATCTACCGTGGTGGTGCCTTCTTCCTCACCGGGACAGAGTCTATCAGCATCCTTGACTGTGAGTTCGACCAAGTCGGTGGTAACGCCATCTTCGTGAACAACTATAACCGCAACACTCTCGTTAAGGGCTGTCACATCCACCACACTGGTGCCTCTGGTATCTGCTTCGTGGGTGACCCGAACGCGGTTCATAACCCTCTCTTTGAGTATGCAGAGAAGAACAAACTCGCAGACATCAGCCTAGAACTGGGGCCAAAGACGAACAACTATCCTGCGGACTCTACCGTAGAAGACTGTCTCATCCATAAGATCGGTATCACCGAGCGTCAGCCTGCGGGGGTGCAAATCTCCATGGCTAAGGGCATCACCATTCGTGACACCTCCATCTATGACACCGCCCGTGCGGGTATCAACGTCAGTGAAGGCACCTGGGGTGGACACCTCATCGAGCGTGTGGACGTGTTCGACACCGTTCTAGAGACCTCCGACCACGGCTCCTTTAACTCCTGGGGACGTGACCGCTACTGGAAGTGCGCGAACGATCGAGAACTCGCGGCAAACCCTAAGCTTCCCTTCCTAGACGCGATCGAAACCACCGTCATCCGTGACAGCCGCTGGCGCTGTGACCATGGTTGGGACATCGACCTCGACGATGGATCTACGAACTATGACATCTACAACAACCTCATGCTCAACGGGGGACTTAAGCTCCGCGAAGGCTTCCGCCGCTATGCGTGGAACAACATCACGGTGAACAGCACCCTCTCTCCACACGTTTGGTACCAAAACAGTGGCGATAAGGTCTACAATAACATCTTCATGGCTCCATACCGTGGCGTAAACGTCCCGACTGCGACCGTCAAAGGTGATATGGTTGATAAGAACATCATGTTCCGTGGTGAACTTGCTCGTGAGCACGGATGGGATGAGAACTCGATCGAGGCGGACCCTCTCTTTGTCGATCCCACTACTGGTGACTACCGCGTGCAAGACGGTTCCCCCGCTCTCGATCTTGGGTTTAAGAACTTCCCGATGGGTGATGAAAACTTTGGTGTGCGTAAGCCCTCGCTCCGTGCGATCGCTCGGACCCCAGTCCTTCCAGCCCTTCGTCAGAGTGTCGCTAAGATCCGCAAGCCTAAGAAGGCGGTGGCTGTGAGTGCTGACGTCATCTGGCAGGGCGCTAAGCTCCACAGCCTTACCGGTATGGAGTTCTCCGCCTATGGGGTAAGTGATGAAGATGCTGGGGTCGTCCTCCAGAACCTCGCTCCCACCGCACAAGCCGCCAAGGCTGGTCTCAAGACTGGGGATGTCATCCAAGCCATCAATGGGCAAAAGGTGAAAAACGTCAACCAGTTCTACCGTGCTATGGCGAGTGCTAAGTCTGCACAGATTACCCTCAAAGTCGTCCGCAGCCAACAAGCCCAGGAGATGCAGATCCCGCACAACTCTGTTACCGTTGTTGAAAGTACAGACCAGGCTACAGCGCTCAAGGAACTCCCACTCCCAGCTGCGACTAAGGCTAAGGTTCAGACCAGCGCAGGCACGGTCGAGGAAGCACTGAAGACCCTCACAGACGGCGCACTCAGTGATAAATACGGTGCCCTCTTCCCGAACAAGGTTACAAATGGGATCTATAAGATCGACCTCGGTGCCTCTAAGCCCGTAGCAGCTGTCAACACATGGACCTCTGCTGGTGGTGACCGTAGTCATCAAAAGCTTATGATCTATGCTAGTAATGCAGATAAGGATCCAGGCTGGGACTTAACGAAGTTTGACCACCTCGGAACCGTCGACACCACCGGCCAGAACGCAAAGGCGGTGCAAGCCTCATCCGTCCGCGCCCTCTCAGGAACCGCTCTCGGTAACTACCGCTGGATTCTCTGGGCCGTTAAGCCCATCAGCCAGAATGGTGGCGGTGAGAACTCCTCTGTGAAGGAGCTCTCCGTAACTCTCGCGAACTAAGCGTCATACATCCTAACAGGTGCTCTCCCACTCCCAGGTCAGCACCTCACACCTCCTGATTCCTACCCCGCACGGGGAGCTGGAATCAGGAGTTTTTTTAGTCTGCGGACACACTACACGACATTTTTTACCCGCAGATTACGCCGATTTACGCAGATTATTTTTGGGGGATTCAGAGGTATTCTGTAATTTTCAGGGTAACGCTGAGATTCCTCTATGGTTTTTGAGGGCGAGAGAGTTTTCAGGGTGAATTCCTATTGCAGGCGCAAATCAATTAATTTCTAAAAAACTAA
>CAYWAG010000049.1:0-8883 GCA_964455925.1 uncultured Verrucomicrobiales bacterium
GTACGTATGCTAGGAGTCTGTTATGTCCGCACAGATCAGGTGGATAAGGCACTGGCTCTGTGGGCAGCGGAGGTGGAGCAGGGTGAGTCTGGGGAGGCAGGGATGGAGTATGTCGAGGCCGCGGCACAGGAGGGGCAGTATGAGGAGGCGCTGCAGCTCTGTGAACAGGTCATCGCTCAGACGAAGGCTCCGTATGAGTTAGTCCGTGCTCGCATCCGGTCTGCCGAGCTACAGGCGCAGGCTGGGGCGCATCAGGAGGCGCTGGGTACACTGCAGGCGGTGCTCGCTCAGACAGGAGATGCCTCGTGGCTAGAGGCCGAGATCCTGCGGGTATCGAGTCAGGTTTTACGCCGCCAGGGCAGTGCAGAGCAGAGCTTAGTGTACTATGCGGGGTTGCATGAGGCGTTCCCGCAGCGGGCGGGCATTACCTTACGTTATGCACATGCGTTGATCCACGCAGAGAGCTGGGAGGAGGCGCAGGCCTGCTTTACGCAGCTGATGCAGAAGAACCCGCAAGACTTAGGGTTACGCCAGGAGTGGGTGCAGGCTCTGATGACGGGCAGTCGGTATGACGAGGCGCTACTGGTGCTGGATGGGGTGATCGAGCAGAGCGGGGTGTCTGAGCCGCTGGTGCTGCAGAGAATGGAGTTATTACAACTCTTAGAGAGAGAAGGCGAGATGGCGTCTGAGATTGCAAAGGTGGAGGCATTACTGACTGCGAGTGAGTCCGACCAAATTAAGCTCGCGCAGTTAGAGCACCGCTATGGGTTACAGGCTGCCGGGGAGGCGCGTCTCCGCCGCGCGGCGGAGCCTGCAGCGAATGTGACGGCACGGGAGGCACTGGTAAATCTGCTGATCCAAGACGGGAAGCAAGAGGAGGCGGTAGCCTTACTCGTACAGCTGGCGCCATCGGCAGACCTCTCTACGCTGACGCGTGGGTGTAAGAAGTTGGCTAAGCTAGGTGAAGGGGCGCGAGCCTTTGACCTCATGGTGGCGGCGCGGTCTGAATACGGGGCAAACCCGATCTATCTGAGCGTGGTGGCGGAGCTCTCCTTACCCGCTGGGAGTGAGGAGGAGGCTCTCCCTTATGTGCGTGATCTCGTGCAGCTCTCAGATGCTAAGTCTGACCTGCTCCTAGCGGCCCGGGTGATCGAGCGGTCTGGGCGGGTAGAGGAGCAGATGGAGGCATTATCGGCGAGTGCAGAGATCGCGGACCGATGCTTACTGGCGACGCTGCAGCAGCGGGCTGGGGATCTGACGGCGGCGCGGGAGAGCCTGCAGCCCGCCTTAGAGGCACAGAACCCACGGGTGACGTATCTCCTCGTGGAGATGCTGCGCCGTGAGCGGGAGTTTGAGGCGGCGGCACAGGTGCTGCAGGGGCTAGAGGGCACGGAGGAGGCGAATAAGGCGGGGTATTTCCAGCAATTAGCTCGGCTCCAGCTCAGTAGCTATGCGTATGACGCGGCGCTAGAGACCGTGAAGCACTGGAAGGCGATGGCTCCGAATGATGAGCAATCCTGGATAATGGAGAGTAAGTTACAGTTAGAGGCATTACAGTCACAGGCCGCGGTAACGACGCTGCGCCGTGCGGTGGCTCGGTTTGAGGAGAGCGTGACGCTGCGTGATCACCTAAAGGAGGCGTATCTCCAGCAAGGGCTGTATGAGGATGCCCTGACGCTGCTCTGGCAGGGATTAGAGCAGGCGACAGGACGTGACGCGCAGCTGCAGTGGGTGCGTAAGTTAGTCACCACTGCCAGCGAGATCGGGGCACTGGATGACGTGCGCCAGTCGTTCACAGAGCGTATGCGCGCAAACCCAAAGGCGGTGACGCCAGTCTTAGCGCTAGAGCAGTTAGCCAAGCTGGAGCAGGATGTGCCGGCGCAGGTGGCGTATCTGCAGCAGGCGATGGCGCTCCTGCCGCAGGAGGCAGATCTGCCCGCGCGACTAGGGCAGGCCTTAGAGAAAGAGGAGGAGCCTGAGCTAGCAGAGGCAGAGGCGGCGTATCTGAAGGCGGTCTCCCTGGATGATAGCGGACGGATGCAGAATATGCTTATGCGCTTCTACCTCCGCCACGGAATGACAGATAAGGTCTTATCGTGTTATCGCAACCTGAGAGCCTTTGATGACCCACGGGCACTAGAGCCGCTGGTCTTTGACACCCTCACCGCGGGGTACCCGCACTTAGCGATGCGGCTGGCGGAGCAGGGGCTAGCGCTCTCACCACAGGATTGGCGTTTGCGCTCTTTGCTCGCGTGGGCGCAAGAGGAGGCGCTGCTGCCGCTCGATGCTACCCGGACGTATCAGATGCTGTTAGGCGCCAGTGGAGACCTAGGGGAGTTCTCGGCCGAGGAGCAGGAAATGAGCTTGAGAGATTACTTTTGGTGGTATGAGACGGTGCAGGCTGAGCAAGTTAAGGCACTGGTTCAAGACCAACTGGTGTCATATACAGTGGAGAGTCCTCTGTTGCCTCAGGGCGCGGAGGCGGCGCGACGCTTCGCGGAGTATGGGTTACTGCGCTTAGCGGTGCTGGCTCGGAGCCAGGCGGAGGTAGCGGCTATTGAGAAGTGTGCTGTGGCTGGAGGTATGTCCTCATGGCAGATGAAGTTTACGGCGGCGTATCATATGGCTCTGACGCGATGTGATTACCCCACGGTGCAAGCCCTGATTCAGCCCTTGCTCTCTGAGGATGTGGTATTTGTCACAGACTACGTACAGGCCAGGAGCCAACAGCTTGCGACTCCCGAGCTGAGAGCACTGTTGACCCGCTTTGCGGATCAACCGGTAATCTCGGTAACTGCCGCTACAGAGCTAGTGGCGCGGTCTGATGACAAGGTGGAGCAGGATGCGCTCCTCACCACGTATCTAGAGACCTTATCCCAGATATCTGGAAGTGAGCTAAAGCTAGGGTACGAGAAAGGGATACGCTTACTGACGCAGGGCTTGCTCCTGGATTCAGCGCTACGGGTGAGGCTAGCGACAGCTCTGCAGGCGTTACTAGAGGAGCAGTCTGTGACATTGGCTGATTATACTCAGCAGCTGTTCATGATCGTGGTTTCCATCGAGCTGGAGGATGCCGAGGGGCTGAGTGCCCAGTTAGAGAGAAGCTTCGCGCATGAGCGTCAGGAGGAAAAGAGTGCGCAAATCCATGCCGGTAATTCCGATTTCTTGACTGGCTACTGGTCAGAAAATTATTCTCTACGCTATCACCTGGAGTGGTCGTCAGAGAATGCTGAATATGTCAGAACGGAGAGGGGAGAGTTCCTACGGGAGGTCTTGCCGCGGCTCTCCTCGCCGTTGCATCGCTATGATCTCGCTCGCTTTTTAGGCGAGCAGTCCATAGCTGCGCAGTCATTGGATGAGGCGTCAGCGGTGCCCGCATTAGCTTATTTGGCACGCCTCTTTTCCACCCCCGAGGAGGGACCAGAAGAGCCTGTGGCGCATGCGCGCGAGATGTTAGCGCTCGCCCATACGGGGCTAGAGCAGGCATCTAGTGCGCTTCAGTTTTTAATAGTTCAGGGGCCTGGCAGTGGTGATCAGCAAGAGCTGCAATCGGCCTTTGACATTTTCATGAGGCAGCAGTCCCATATTAACTACTATGTGCATTATAGAGATCACTTTGCCAGACAGCTAGGTCTGTCGGTGGGGAGAGGGCAGAAGCCTGCCGCCGTAAGTAATACAAGCCATACTTCGTACCGACGCGGTACCTCGGCTCCTAAGGTGGGGCTAGAGGCGAGGGTGCGCAATCTCCTAGATAAGGGCGAGACCGAGGCCGCAGTGCAGCTAAGCTTAGAGACCGCGAAGAGAACGTTCATATTAAATTCGCGGTGGAATCGATATAACTCTTCCATGAGCGTGGTGATCAATGCTCTACGTTCTATCCCAGAGCTACACCCAGCACTTCTTGCTGCCTTAACGGAGCACAAAACTACGAATCTGTTAGATGCGGTGGGATATGACTTCCTGAAAGTGGTCTTGCCAGAGAAGCGCAGCAGTAAGGACGATACGGTCGCTACCTTTGCTGGGTTTAAGCTGCTCACAGAGGGTGGGGAGCATGGGCCTGTGGCACCTCTATTAGCTCAGCATTATCAGCACCTGGCAGGGCATAGCACGGGGCAACCTGTAGAGGCATCTGCCCTGGCGGATGCGGTTTGTGCCGACCCGCAACTCCTGATGGCGTTGTGTGCTAGACCCTTACAAGCTCTGGGGACTAAGGAGGATTATTTTCAGTGGTTCGACTACACGACCTCGGTGATGGAGCAGGTGGGGGCGAACTGGGATGCCGCGAACCTGAGTGAGGAAGTGCGTGGCGAGCTAGAAGGGCGGGTGCTGCCGCACATCCTCTATACGATGCTCAGTCGTTGCTCCACGATGAATGCCGCGAGAGAGTACATCTACTTTGACGATCTGGACGATCTGGAGCAGGGGCGTGAGCATTATGCGGTGGGCTTAGGGCGCCTACGTAATATCATGCTGCAGTGGCCGACGTTGGCTGAGTATGGCGTACGGCTCGATGATGTGATCCGCCCATATGAATCTGGTAGCTCTGGGCAGATGACAGAGGAGCAGCTGCTGGAGGCATATGTCATGAGCGGAGCGCTCGAGGAGGAGCTGAATGCAGAACGAAGGCTAACGTATGTTTTTGGTGATCAATTAGATAATCGTACCGATACGATGGAGCATCGACTGATGATGGCGGTAAAAACGGGTAGCGGCGTCAGTGATGAGGCTTACCTGGAGCGCCTCAGTGCACGTCACGCAGAGTCTGCTAAGCTTATCAGACTGCTGAAGCGCATCGTGACGATGCCGGCTGAGGATATAGAGGAGAAGGCACCTGCAGAGATTGAGAGTCTAGATCTGGATGCAGAGACGAAAACGGTGCTAAAGAGTGCCCTCACTCAGCTCCTACCCTTCTCCTACGAGAAGATGCAGAGTGCCCTGCCAGCCCTCTTAGTAGAGCTGAAGAAGACCTTAGAGTCTGGAGTGAGTCCTCAAGAGCTGCCACAATGGTATCTGGACTTATGCGGTCTGTATCAGAAGTCAGCTAGCGATCTGAGCCATGAGCAGTTTTCAGAACTACACTGCGCGCTTGCGGATGCGATCCTGGGTGAGCCTGCGAGCTGGGCAGAGAAGGCGCAGAGCGCATCTGCGAAACACGAGCGGCAATGGCATTGCTGGCAGGCCACTGTAGAGGAGTTTGTCGAGAACCCCGAGGTGGGCATGCGTATTATCGCTAGCAGCTGGGAGCATGATATTCCATGCGTAGACTTTCGGTGGGATCTCAAAGAGGAGCTAGAAAAGGTTAGCAACAAGCCTACAGCGGAGGCGCTACAAGGCCTAGAGCAGCTGGGCTTACTGGCATCGCCTGCAGAGTTCTTTCCGCCTGTGATGATGACGGCGAGTTATGGGAACCCTTTCCGTATTACAGGTAGGGCGAATGCACTGGAGTATGGGGCCTTGAGCGATAGCAAGGGGGCACTTGCGACAGCGCTGTTAGCACGAGCAGAGGGGCAGTTTGGGGCGACATTGATGGCGGCGCATTGTTACTCTGATAATGAGAAGCGGGCGGAGTTGATCGAGAAGGCGCTGACCGACCATAGCGAGGAGCTAGCGGCTCTGCCAGAGTGGAGGCTGTCGGCGCTCCTGTATTTCATCGAGGATGACTACCAGATTTCTGCTGACAACAAGGCACTCGGAGCGTTTGCAACGCGGTTCCAAGCTCTGGATGCGGAGCAGGGACTGCAAGAGGCGCAACGGTTACGGGAGTACCTGGTCACCGACGCTGCGCTGCTAAGCAATGATTATGACACCGAGGAGAGTCTGAAGCGGACGGTCGATAAGCTGATCAAATCTGACCCACAGGAAGCGGCTAGCCTCTTTCTCCTATATGAGCACGCCTTTACGCGGTCGCTGCGCAAGGGCGGGCGCTACTCTCGTTACACGAGTAATGGGATAGAGGTCTCTAAGCGTGATGAGTATCTGAGTGATATTTTATCCTCTGCCGATGAGTATGGCATGGAGGTGTATTGGCAGTATCTGACCTTCTTACACTATGTTCTGCAGGATGAGGGCGCGGTGGCACGACTGACCTTGGAGGATCACTTAATGGATACGCTGAACCGTCATATCCGCACCTTTGCAGAGGAGCTGCAGCATGAGGAACATGCCAAGAAGCCGTGGCTGACGCTGGAGCGGCTGGTAAATGAGCTGGCTAAAGCTCCAGAGGAGCTACACCCGCTGATAACGCTGACGCTGGTATCACACTATAATGCCTGCTATGGCTGGAGTCTGGCGTATGATGCGGAGATCGTGAAACGGGCGCTAGAGATGGGGCAGACCTCACCGCTCCATCAGGCGATGGCAACTGTATTAGCCTATCGCTGTAAGTGCCCTAAGATGGCAGAGCGCGTGCAGAGGCAGTCTGAGACCCTGAAGGTGATCGTGGATCAGCTCTACGGGGCAGTGCCGGTAACACTCCTGGCGGAGATGGTGAGTAATATCGCGCATAACTATACGGAGCTGCATGTGAACTCGCCTGACTTCCATGCGCTGATGATGCGCGTGTTACCAGAGGTCTATAATGGGCAGCGCTCGGCGCGGACCGAGTTTACTAAGAACGTGGCAGAGCGGTATGCGGAGGTGCAACGTGCGCACATCGGTCACGCGGAGGAGGTGTTTGCGCTGCTGAAGCCAGCGGTGCTCCGCGCTGCCCCTGGTGAATCTACAGAGCTCCCTCCTGAGCTAGCAGCAGCTCTCCTCCAGCTGAGTGTGAAGGTGGGTGATCAGGCGATGTCTGCGAGCTTACTCCGTAAGGCGGGGGATGCCCTAGAGGGGCAGCTACACTTAGGCGTGAATCTAGTGCTCGCGGGGGAGGTCCAGGCGCTGTCAAAGACTGTTCCTGCGAAAGATGAGCTCTATAATACGGGTGATCTCGATGGTCTGCATTACGATAAGGCGCTGGAGGATGCCCTGGCATCTGTGCGCACGAGGGGGAAGGATGCCGTCTCTCTCCTCCGGTTTGAGGCCGCGCTCTTTAAGCTGGATAAGGCGAGTGAAGAGGACGGGCTACCTGCGGAGACAGCGACCGCGCGAACGTTGCGCTTGATCGACAGCCTAGAGCAGCATGCGGGCGAGATGAGTGCGCTAGCGCGCTTAGAGACTACCTATTACCTAGCGCGATATGGAGCATATACGGATGCGATCCTGCCAGCGGTGCGTCAGATCGTAGGAGAGCAGAAGATCCAGACCCTAGCAGCAACCTATGCCGAGAGTCGATCTACGAAGAGCTTTGTCCCCCTCTTCTTACGGATGCGTTTGATCCCAGATGAACTCCGTGCCGGAGAGCTAGGATCATTAGAGGCACTGACGAAGTTCATTAAGGAGACGAAGTCGATTTATACGGCGAACCCGATCTATGAGGCCTTTAATACGATGGTGCTTCCTGACTTTATGACCCTGCTAGAGGAGATGGAGGAACCCGCGCGCATGGCGCTGTTTACCTTCTATAAGGAGCAGACGATCAGGGAGTTTAATGCTTACTCGAAGTACCAGTCCGATGAGTTCCTCGCGGTCGCGCAGGCGATGCTGGTGGGGCATTCGGTCGGGAAATACGGGGAGGTGCGTCAGTGGAATAAGTTGATCGATGAGAAGAGAGAGAAGGGGTTCCGCAAGCATTGCTCGAATACACGCGTGTTAGTGTATTTCTCCATCTTTGCGAAGCGCCAATCGGGGTGGCTAGACCCTGAGAACACGGAGCGCCGTCTGAGGCTGTTTCGTCAGCTCTGTGCGGACAGGACGACGCTCCGCACTGAACTCACCAATGGGGCTGCCTGGCGGAATGGATATGAGGTGGGGCGCTTACTGACCGAGGAGGAGTACCTGAGCTTTGTGGATGATCCTAAGGTGCCGGTGATCGTGCGTGCATTCATGGCTGCCTACCAGCGAGATCATGCCACGGATCCGGCTGCGGTGGTCGCCGCCGGGCAGAAGGCGATCGACTATGGTCAGAAGAGTAAGGCACCCGTGCTCTATCACAATATGGTCGTGTCACTGGCGAGGTTACAGGTGAAGGCGGACGATAAGGATGGTGCCCGTGCTACGCTCGCCCTGTTACAGGACGAGAAGCTATCGGGTGGAGTGCAGAAGGTGGTAAACAACCTTTCCAAGGAGCTAGGGGCGGAGTAATCTCGCATCTTTCACATTTGTTCTTATGTCTTTTCTACTCCGTTTTTTGACTCATGTTTCCCGCCGGTTAAACCTGCGTGCGCTGTGGCGTGGGGTGTGCTGGGGGGCGCTAGTGTTTGGGGCACTAGGTGCACTGGTCGCTATCGTGGCGGTGCTACGTGGGTACGCGGCTCCGTTACTGGGGTATGGCATAGCGGCGGGGATAGGAGGACTATGTGCGATCATACTCATCACGCGCTGGTGGACCAATGCGCGTGGCGTGGCTCCTTATGTAGACCAGTTTTACGGGCTACAGGATGGGGCGGTGTCTGCGCTGCATCTGGAGCAGCAACTGACCGCTACTAAGGGGGACGCCCCATCCAGCACTACTGAGGCGCACACCCTACAGCAACGCTGGCTGGAGCAACGGTTGGCGAGCTGTGATCCCAGAGAGGTCGCGCTGCGTGCCCCGCGCCGGCTGGTGACTGTCGCCGCAGTGCTGGTGCTGGCGGCGGTTGGGCTCGCGTTTGTCCCTGCGTCCCCACGGGTATTAGAGGCACAGGCGCAGGCCGCTGAGGTGCTGCAGCGCTCCACGGAGGCGGTGGAGAAGGTGCAGGAGAACTTTCAGGAAATGGAGAAGGATCTCTCTGATGCGGAGAGCCGGGAAATGCAGATGTCCGAGCTCCGCCAGATGGTGGAGCGCTTACGGGCGGAGTCAGACCC
>CAYWAG010000050.1:0-8836 GCA_964455925.1 uncultured Verrucomicrobiales bacterium
CGTGTTTGGAGAGCTGTTCTAGGCTTAGGATTTTGACGAGGGAGGAGCTAGATCCTGCGTATGTGAGTGAGCAGGTGAGGAGGTGAGGAGGCATAGGATGATGAGCTGAAGAGCTTTCATACGAGCAGTGGCATGAGAGACGTTAGCGATAGGTAGCGCGGAAATAGATGCCTAGTGCGATGGTTGTCCAGATGAGGAGCATTATGCTGAGTGTGGTGAGCTGTTTCTTAGGCGGTAGGTGGTCTGTGCTGATGAGGGTGGCTACCATTACGATCAAGACAAAGACAACTGCGAATGGTAACGCATTCCCAGGATGGTGCCCCCACCCTGAGTAAAATGCGGTGTAGATGAAGCCTATACAGCCGCAGACGAGGCCGATGAGGAGGTAGAGCGTACCTTTATATTCGCGTTGTTTTCGGTTCATGCGGTGCGTTCTCCGGACTCTAGCCAGATGGATTGGTAGGGGGCTAGGGTGAGGGTGGCTGTTGGATTATCTGGGGTGTGGTCGATGGTGCGGTGGCTGAGGAAGTCTCGGTAGAAGGGGCAGTCGCCGAGGGCGGTGCTGATCTCGCTGAAGGGGAATTCTTGGGGGGCTGCGGTGAGGTTGTGTAGGCAGAGGGCTTTGCGCGGTCTAGTATGGGAGCTGCGGAGGACGGCGAAGAGGTCCGAGCTGGTCTGGAGGATGTGCTGGTCGGCGTCTGGGTGGAAGGCGGGGTGGCTGTTGCGGGAGCGGAGCATGGAGCAGTAGAGGCTGTGGATCCAGGCTTGGTTTCCGTCGTCGGCGCGGTCGAGCTTTTCGTTGAGGGTGTCTAGGTCCCAGCGTTGGCGGTTGATGTCGCGGTTTTCTCCTCCTTCGCGCTGGGGGCCTTCGGTCCAGTTGCGGGCGCCGACGATGGATTGGAAGTAGATGCCGGGGATGCCCTGGAGGACGAGCATGATGGATTGGGAGCAGAGGAAGCGGCGGATGCCGAGGTCGGGGTCATCGAGGTCGGAGAGGGCATCGCGGTAGGTGATGTTGAGCTCGTAGGGTTTCTTTGACCCATCGGGCATGGAGCGGTAGCCTACGAGGCCGTTGCGCTCGTTCACACGGTCGATAATCCAGTCGAGCTCCTCCTCTGGCACGAGGCCGGAGAGGGCGCGCACGCCGATGCCGTCGTGGCTAGCGGTGAAGTTAAAGAAGGTGCAGCCCTCTGGGAGCGGTGGGAGGGAGCGGGCCCAGTCCTGTAGGTGGGTGGAGTCTCCCCGGAGGAGGGCGTGCAGGAGGAGGGGCGGGAGGGCGAAGTTGTAAACCATGTGGGCCTCGTCGCCCTCGCCAAAGTAGGAGATGTTCTCGTCATGCGGGACATTGGTCTCGGTGAGGAGGATGGTCTCGGGCGAGACGGTTTGGAGGACTTCGCGCATGAGTTTGACCACTTGGTGCGTCTCGTGCAGGTGGATGCAGTCGGTGCCTAGCTCCTTCCAGAGGAAGGCGACGGCATCCAGCCGGATGATGCGGGCGCCCTTGCTGACGTATTGGAGGAGGATGTCGAGGAACTCAAAGAGGACATCAGGCGAGGCGAAGTTGAGGTCGATCTGGTCCTCTGAGAAGGTGGTCCAGACGTGGCGGGTGCCTTCGTTCGTCTGCACCTCGGTGAGGAGCGGCCAGGGGCGCGGGCGGGTGACGAGGCTGAGCCGCTCGTCGCTGGGGTCTTCCTCGATGAAATAGTTCTTATACGGGTAGATGCCCTTTAGGTATTGGTCGAACCACTTGCTGCTGGCGGAGCAGTGGTTGAGCACGAGGTCGTACATGAGGTCGTAGTTTTGGCGCAGCTTGTCCACGTCCTGCCAAGTGCCGATGTCGGGAGAGACGGCGCGGTAGTCCACCACGGAGAAGCCGCCGTCGGAGGTGTAGGGGTAGAAGGGGAGGAGGTGGACGGCATTAATGGCGGAGGGGAGGCGCATGTCGCAGAACTTGCGCAGGGTGGTGAGGGGGGACTCGCCAGGGCTGGAGATCATGTCTCCGTAGGTGATGAGGACGGCGTCCTTCTCGTCCCAATGCGGGATGTCAGAGGTGCCGCGCTCGCCCCGATAGGCGTGCAGGTCATAGCGACCGATCAGCATGTAGAGCCGGTCTGCGAGTTCGTCTAGACGCTCATGCCCGTAGAGGGAGGCAAGGCGTTTCTTCATGCTGGTGAAGGTGCGGCGACGGAGGAGTTTCATAGGACTAAGAGAGGGGAGGGGGAATTAGGAAAAGAGAGGGGTAAGGAGCTTGCGGAGGGAGGCGTATCCGTAATGTTGGGTGGCGAGGGCGTGGTTCGTCTCGACCATTTGTTGCTGCAGGGCGGGCGTGTGGAGGACGGTCTGCACCTCGCGCACGGTCTCGCGGGTGATGTAGCCGTCCATCTCGATGAGCTGGAACCCCTTGGGCTTAATGTCCTGTAGGTAGATGGGGTAGCGATTAATGAGCACGGGCTGGCGGAAGCAGAATGCCTCTAGCAGGGCGTTTCCGAACCCCTCGTAGAGCGAGGGGTAGGTGACGAGGTCGGCCTGTTGGTAAACGTCCCAGAGGGTGAACATCCGTTGCCCGTGGCGGTTCACATGGCGGGTGTCTGAGATGCGGTCAGACATAATGATGAGCTCTACGCCCTCGTCCTGAGCGAGCTTCTCCAGCATGTGGCGGTACTCGTAGCCCTCGTCCCCGGTGCTGTGCGAGATCACGAGCTTGCAGCGCGGGTCTTCCATCATGGAAATGAGCTTGATGGAATGCTCTATGCCCTTGCGCGGAACGATGCGGGTGGGCTGGAGAATAAGAATGTCGTCCTCTGCTAAGCCGAGCTCGGGGCGGAGATTCGCCGCCCAGTCATCGGTGGAGTCTGCGAGGGGAGCCTCAAAGTCGAACACATTGGGCACGAGCGTAGAGCTGACGCCCTTCCGCAGCGAGAGCTGTTCCTGGGCCTGGCGGTTAATACAAACATGCTGGAGGTTTGGCAGGCGGGGCGGGAAGGAGGTGTCGAGAATATCAGGGATGGCATTGACGGCGAACCGCTGGCGCTCCCAGTAGAAGTCATGGTGATGCGCGATGGCAGGCAGGTTCGTCTCGGCGAGGAACTCGGTAATGGCCTTACCCAGCGGGACGTTCACGGGAATGGTGAGAGCGTTCTCCACTACTAGGCAGTCCAGCTGGAACTGACTGACGAACCGCTTGAGCATAGACTTCAGGTACCCCGCCATCTCGTTAATGCGCTCGGTGACGATGGCAGGGCGCTGGGTGCACCCCCAGATGCGCTCAGAGATCCACTGGATCTCCGGATGCCCAAAGAATGCCTCGGGCACACACATGGAGACCTCTGGGTCCCGATCTGAGAGGCCAGAGAACCAATACACCTGATGCCCTTGCTCCTCAAGCACAGTGGCCCACTTTAGCGTTTCCAGCGAGACCCCATCGGTCCCCGCGAACCTGGTAGAGACAAATCCGATATTCATACATGGGAGGGTATAGCAGGCACAGAGCCAACTGGTGAGACTTTTTTTTCAGGCGGGGGAGAGCGAGGCATAATTAGGTTGCCAGTAAGGGGGAGAAAAGGTTCAATAATACTTAGAATGTCTGCACTGGATACCATTACGATTAAGGGCTTCCGATCCATTAAGGAGTTAGAGGGTTTTGAGCTGAACCCTGGAGTGAACTTATTCATCGGAGCGAATGGAGCCGGAAAGAGTAATCTGATCGCGTTTTTTAGGCTTTATCGTCATTTTATCGAGGGGTATTTAGCTGAATACTTTATCGATTACGGGGTGGTGAGTTCTCACCTGTATAATGGGCGTAAGGCGACCTCCAAAATGTCTTTTGAAACGCACTTTGGGGAGCGGGGGCATCGCTACGAGATTCAGGTGACGGCAGAGGGGCAACCTGCGGTGATGAATGAAGCGCGTTGCTATGATAAACCATCTAGGCGATGGTGGGAACTGGCAGGTGGTGGGGGAGTCACATCAAGGGTAGCCAGTGAGGCATTAGCGCAGAGTGGTCAGTCCGAGTATAGCCAACCAGTCTATGATGCAGTGACGTCCTGGCAGCTCTATCACTTTCATGATACCAGCCATACGGCTAATATGAAGCAGTATGAGATCGTAGAGGATGATGCGTATCTAAGGGCTGATGGAGGGAATATCGCTCCGTTTTTACTCAGGTTAAAGACGTCACATGAGGGTGATTACCGTAAAATCGTGAATGCGATTCGGCTGGTCCTCCCTTTCTTCGATGACTTCTTACTGAAACCCCGCTCTAACGGTGGTGGAGAGGAGGTGAACCTGAGCTGGAAAGATCAATCCTCTGATTACCCTTTTCAGCCTTACCATTTATCGGACGGGTCTCTGCGCTTTATCGGATTAGCGACAGCACTTTTACAGCCAGCCCCACCATCTACTATTATTATTGATGAGCCGGAGCTGGGGTTACACCCCCATGCTTTAGAGATTTTAGGAGAGCTGATACAGACTGCAGGCGCTAAGACCCAATTGATTATTGCGACTCAGTCAGAGAGCCTCCTGAACCACTTTTCTGTAGCAGAGATCGTAACGGTAAATCGTGAAGATGGGCAGTCCGTCTTTAAGCGATTACAAGAGGAGGAGTATCAAGCGTGGTTAGAGGAGTATTCCCTAGGTCAGCTCTGGACTAAGAATATCATTGAGGGGGGAGGTCCGAGTTATGAATAGTGTCGCCATTATATGTGAAGGCAAAACAGAGCAGATTTTTTGCCAAAAGCTCTTGAAACCTTATTTCCAGCCAAAGGGCGTTTACATCAAGCCGACTCAAATCACAAAACCGGGGCAAGCTGGTGGGGATGTGAAGTATGACAGAATGCTCAATGACGTTAAAAGGTTTATCTACGACAAGCAATATGGCTGCGTAACGACCTTCTTTGACTTTTACGGATAAAAGGGCATTGGGAGGGATATGCAGAGGCTCAGAAGGCGCTCGATCACACTGAGAAAGCCCAGATCCTGACAACGGCTACCCAGCAGAAGGTGCAAGAAGATTTAGGAGGAGATATGAGACGCTTTCTGCCATACTTTGTGATGTATGAAACGGAAGGTCTTTACTTTAGTGATCCAGAGGTAGTGGCTCGGGAGCTCCGTGTAGATAGGGAGAGGGTGCAAGAGATCTTAGAGGAATGCAGCGAACCAGAGGCTATCAATAACAGTGCGGCAACAGCACCCAGCAAAAGAATAGCTACTCTCTTAGGGATAAAGGAGTTTAAGGCGAAAACAACGACCGGAATCGCTATTGCGGAGGCAGTGACCCTACCCACGATGATGCGCCAGTGCCCGCTGTTTAATGCCTGGATAGAGCGGATCGAGTCCATGATGTAGGGGGCATCAGAAAAAAGCGCTCGTCTAGGGTGGTTGGTTTCGGTTAGGGTGTAGCGGTATGAGAGCGTTCCTTTCACTAGCTACGGGTTTATGGTTGCAGGTCATGGTGAGCCTTTTTACTCTGAATGCCGTGATGGCAGAGGAGGTGGAGTCACTACAGGTGGAGGTGCTGGAGAGGCATGAGCGTAAGCATGTGGGGTTTACGCAGGGGCTCTTTATCCTGGATGGTAAGCTGTATGAGTCCACGGGGCTGTATGGGGAGTCTCAAATCCGCCGCATGGATCTGAGGACGGAGGAGATGGAGCTGTCTAAGCAGCTGCCGGATCATATCTTTGCGGAGGGCTTAGCGCCGGTGGGTGAGGGGCAAATGGTGCAACTGACCTGGAAGGCGAAGACGGGGATCGTGTATGACCGTGAGGAGCTGAACATTGTGAAGGTCTTTAAATATGATACCGAGGGCTGGGGGATCGCTAGTAATGGGGCGGCAGGAGAGCAGATCGTGATGAGTGATGGCACGGCGACCCTGCGGTTCCTCCAGCCAGGGAGTTACGAGGTCACGCACCACATTACGGTGACTCGGGACGGGCAACCAGTAGATAAGCTCAACGAGCTGGAGTGGGTAGATGGCTACCTGTATGCGAATGTGTGGATGTCGAACGAGATCCTAAAGATCGCCCCAGCGAGCGGAAAGGTGGTCGCCACGATCGACTGCACCGCGCTGCGCCCTGCGGGACTGCGTAACCCTGACGCGGTGCTCAACGGGATCGCCTATGATCCCAGTGAGCAAGTGTTCTACATTACCGGTAAGCTCTGGCCGGTGTGGTATAAGGTCCGGTTCGTACCAGAGGGATAGAAATCAGTGATGAAATTCACTTTCCACAGTGGCGATGTCGCTGTAGTCTGAGTGACGGTGAATAAAGATAGTGGATTCCGCGTGCTAATGATCTTAGCCGCTGTGGTGATTGTGCTCGGGGGGATTAAGTATTCTGCCGATTTTTTCGTGCCGATCATGTTGGCGCTTTTTATTGCGACGATCTCCTTTCCGATCACGAGTTGGCTGCGCCGTAAGCGGGTGCCGAGCATCCTGGCAGTGCTTTTGACTGTGATTGTCGACTTTGCGTTTTTGATCGGGATCGCCTCTATCGCGATCTCTCTGCTGGGTGATCTGCAGCAGAAGTGGGATGTGACGTATTACCCGTTGATGCGGGAGCGCATCGATGAGACCTCGGAGTTCCTGATCTCTACCATGACGCAGATGGGGCTCCCGAACGCCCAAGAGAGCGTGGAGCTCTACTTTAAGAACCTGTGGAAGGAGCAGCTGGATGGACTACAGGTGGAGAAGCTGCTCTCCGTGGGCACGGGGCTGGTGGGGAAGGTGGCATCGCTAGTGAGCACCATCTTTGTGGTCATCGTGTTGACCGTCTTTATGCTGTTAGAGTCACCGCAGTTTGGGCGCCGCTTCATCCCTATCTGTGATGCCCGTGGGCCGAACTTCTCTAACATGCTGGCAGCGGCTAAGGATGTGCAACGCTTCCTGGGGATTAAGACCCTGGTGAGCCTGATCACGGGGGTCGCAGCGGGGCTGTTGTGTAAGCTCTGTGGGTTGGACTTTTATATCCTGTGGGGGATCTTAGCCTTTGCGCTGAACTATATTCCGGTGCTGGGGTCGATCATCGCGGGGGTGCCTCCGCTGATCTTAGCGCTCCTCGTATATGACCTCCCGCGCGGCATCATTGTGGGTGTAGGCTATGGGCTGATCAACACGTTGATCGGTAACTTCCTAGAGCCGAGTATGCTGGGGCGCCGGTTTGGGCTGTCCACTCTCGTGGTGATTATTTCGGTCGTCTTTTGGGGCTGGCTGTGGGGGCCGGTGGGGATGCTCCTAGCGGTGCCGATGACGATGATCCTGAAGGTGGCGGTAGACCATAGCTATGAGTTCCAGTGGCTAGCGGTGGCGATCACCACTGAGTCCGCTAAGGGCAGCGATGACGATGACCTAGAGATCAGCTCGGAGACGGAGAGTGTGTAGGCATTACCCTGCCTGAAACGCGCGCCAACACTCTAGGAACCCAGTGGCGAAGTCCTGTGGGCGGGCGTCCACCCACGCCTCGATCTGCTCCTGTGTGAGCCAGAGGCCGCAGTCGACCTCGCTACAGGGGTAGCGCACGCCGCCCATATGTGCAGCGAGGTAGAGCCCGATGTGCTCCCAGCCGGTTTGCTCTGAGGGGGGGAGCTTGGCGAGGAATTTGAGCGGGGCGTCTGTAATACCGAGCTCTTCCTGGAGTTCACGGTTCACTGCGGTCTCGTAGTCCTCTCCTGCATCGAGGTGTCCAGCGGCGCTGGAGTCCCATTTGCCAGGGTGCTTATCCTTGAGGCGGCTGCGCTTCTGGAGGAAGATCTCGTTCTTCTTATTAAAGACGAGGATGTGCACGGCGCGGTGCAACAAGTTCTCTGCATGTACCACCGCGCGCTTCTCCGTGCGCAGGACCGCGTCCTGCTCGTCCACGACATCGAACAGCTCGTCTGGGTCTTGGGCGATGTTCTTAAGCGGATGGTCATCATAAATACGGGCAAACTCGACCCAGGTCGCTAATGACAGCTCCTCCGCCCGGCAGGTCTCTGCGATCTCTAACTGCGCGCAGACCTCTGGCCACGCGGGTGCCTCTGGCATCGCCTTACGCAGCATCTTACGACGCTGTGCAAACCCCCGGCGAATCAGCTCATCAAACAAGCGATGATCATACGCAGGCCACTCATGCGCTGTCGGCTCTACGACCATTACGGTGGAGTCGATGAGAGGGCGCGGGAAGAATGCCTCGGGTGGCACGGTTTTGATAGGGCGGGAGTCCCACTCTGCCTGCATCCGTAGGGAGAGAATGCCGTAGTCCTTTGTGCGAGGTTGCCCCACGATGCGGTCGATAAACTCCTTCTGTAGCATTACCACCGCGCGCGTAACGAGGCTGGGGCGCTGCAGGAAGTTCCGCAGAATGGCTCCACCGGAGGAGTAGGGGAGGTTCCCCAGGAACTTGATCGGCCCGATGGGCAAGAGGTCACGCACATCGAAGCGAACCGCATCTGCATGGTGCACGGTCACCTTCTGGACATCTGCAAAGACGGTCTTCAGCCGCTCTGCTAAGCGCGCATCAAACTCGATGAGGATTACACGGCTCGCGATGGGAACGACAAACTCCGTGAGCGCTCCCGTGCCGGGCCCTACTTCCACGACCGTGTCACCTGGCTGGATCTCTAGCTGCTCCACGATCCACTGCGCCACATTTTGGTCGCAGAGAAAGTTCTGGCCAAGCTTCTTAGAGGGAGTGACCTCGTATTGGGCCAGGGCGTCGCGCACTTCGGATAAAGTCATATCGGCATGCGTAACAGATCTCCCTGAGAATGAAACGGTAAAATGAGGCTCGTTTGTAACTATTCAGGTGGGGCAAAAGGAGTGGTTAACCGCGAAAAACGCTAAATTGCGCTAAAATGAACTGGG
>CAYWAG010000051.1:0-8801 GCA_964455925.1 uncultured Verrucomicrobiales bacterium
AATCTGCGCAATCTGCGGGAAAAAATATGAGTAGAAAATTGTCGTGTAGTGTGAAAACTCCTTAAACACAGGGCGCGCTGCGACGGGACTCTCCTCTCACATCATAGTGCCTCGCGAACTGCTACTCGCTATGCTAGAGGGAATGTTAACTCGCTCCCTCACCCTACTCGGGCGTAGCTAGTGCTACGCGCTCCGGATGGCTGCGCCACCATATTGTGAACGAAGCGGATCCGGAGCGCGTTGGGACGAGACTCTCTGCTCACATCTGCAGGATATCGTCTGGGGTCCAGAGGGTGCGGTCTGGGCCGGCGGAGCGGAGGTCTAGACGGGTGGCGCTGAGGGGGTGAAAGTAGTACGGCGTGCCCCAGGGGTCTAGCAGTTCGCCGCTGGGGGAGATAACGGTGAGGCCGGGGGAGAGCAGGATGACCTGGTGCGGGTTCTTCCCCAGGAGGGCGGTGGTGAATTCGGCGTTCTCAGAGCCTATGGGGTTCGTGCGGAAGAGGGTGCGGTAGCTGGCGAGGAGGTCTTGGATGATCTGGAAGTTTACCTGTAGATCTGCTGATCCCTCTAGGTCGAGGCTACGCTGAATGGAGGTGTGGAGATCTACTGTCCCGTTAGCATAGCGGGTGATGCGGTGGTCGAGGTTAGCGCCGGTGGGCTGGCGGTCGATGAGGTCTGGGAGTCCGGCGGTGTGCGGAACGGTTTGCCGCTGTGCCGGTGGGGTATAGGGTGCGGCGGCTCTGAGAGAGGGAGGCTGGGCCGCAGCTGACTGCACGGGAGGCGGTGTAGAGGCTGATGGGGGCACACGGCGGGTGCTCCACCAGTAGACGAGCGCGACCATGAGGAGCAGGATGCCCCCCAGGAGGGCTACCTGTAGTCTAGAGCGGGAGGGGCGAGGAGATGCCATTAGAGAAAGGCGAGGTTAGCGGTGCCAGTGAACGGATCGTCAAAGCGGTCGAGGTTCGGGAAGATCGTTTGCATCTCAGAGGAGTTCAGCGGGACGCCGAACCAGTGCGCGAGGACGGCGGCGTATTGGTCCACCGAGGTGGTGGGGATCCAGCGCCCACGGGTGCCAGAGGGGACATCGGAGATGCCTCCGACGGCGAGTTCAGGCAGGGTGCCGTAGAGGTTCCCGCCCTGCACGGCGCCGCCCATAACAAAGGCGTGCGAGCCCCAGGCGTGGTCGGTACCAGCGGAGGTGGGGTCCTCGCCGTTAGGCGTCCAGGTGCGGTTAAAGTCCGACGCCTGGAAGGTGGTGACCATGTTAGAGTCGAAGTCCGCATCGAGAGTAGCCAGTGCCTGCATGCTGGCATGAAAGGCCCCGAGGGCGGCATCTAGCTCACTGAGCAGGAGGGTCAGATCCTCATTAATGTCCTGGTGGTTATCGAACCCACCGAGATCGACAAAGAAGATTTGGCGGTTATTACCGAGCTGTGAGCGACCGGCGATGAGGCGGGCGATGGAGAGGAGTTCGTCCCCGATGTTGGTGCCTGCCGCGCCGTAGGTAGAGAAGATGGCATCGAGGTCTAGCCCGATGTCCGTGGCGCTCTGGGTGGCGGCGGTGATGACCGCCTCTGTCTCGCGGGCACGCTTTACGATGGAGGTGTATGCCTCGCCAATGAGGTTAGAGTGGCTATATGCCATGATGCGCTCTAGCCCCTTGAGCCGATGCCCTTGGGAGGTGTCGCGGTATGTGCCATCGGGGTTTAGGGCATTACTATAATCGGTGCCAAACCCACTGAGCGAGACCGCGCCCGTGGTCGTGACAGTGTATTGGGGGACATCGGTGCTACCGTTCAGAAACTGGTTATTACCCGAGGCGGAGATCAGCATGGAGCTGTTACTGAGGGTGTTCCAGGTATCATGATACAGATCCGCGACCCGTGCGCCCCAGCCAGAGGTATAGGGAGCATCCGCGATGGATGACATCCACTCGGTGACCTGGTCTGAGTGGGAGAAGAGCTGGCGCGGGAGGGAGCTGGAGTTATAGGTATCTCTGGTGGTGTGCTCTGCCAGGGTGCCGACATTGGTGATAAATCCTGCCTCCCCCGCATTATAAATGTTGGCGAGGTTTGTGAGCGAGGGATGCAGCCCAAAGGGTGCCGGCGTGCCGCTAAGGTGATGCGTGACGTCCTCTCCGTCAGGGTTAAAGGAAGTCTCTACCCCATTAGGGATAGCGACCGCACCGCGATCACTGGCATAGGTCGCGGCCTGGGGGTTCTCCCCTACAGGGATGAGGACATTGTTCATATCACAGCCTCCACGGAGGAAGATGCATACCAGCGCCTTATAGTCAGAGGAAACAGGCCCCAGGGTGGAGGCGACAGCGGAGTTCATGAGCTGGAGCTGGGACATGGTGTTAACCAGCGATCCGATGCCCATGAGACCACAGGTGCCTTTGCTGAGGAATTGGCGGCGGGAGAGGCGAAAGCGTTCGTCGTTCATGAGTGGTGATTAGTAACGGAGTTGGAACTCTGGGGAGGCGATGAGGAGGTAGAGGGCGGTCTGCACGCGGGTGAGGCGGTGTGAGATGTCGTTGTTCCCATCATAGGGATCACTGAAGCCGTATGTGATAGAGTCTAGGATGATTTCGCGCGGGTTCATGAGCGCGCCGTCGATGCCGTCGTCACTGGCATCAATGGGGTAGCGGCTCTGTAAGGCACCGTAGCAAAAGACATCATCCAGGCGGTCTAGTAAGATGCGGTTAGCGAGGTATTCGCTGGTGAGGTCGCCCTCTGGTGGGGGCGCGACATCGGGGTAAAAGGCTGCCACGAGGGCGTCCTGATCCAGGCGCATGTTATCGTATGAGCTCGTGGTATCATCACCGCCAAAGACGGTGCCCTGCGCCGTGCTGGATCCACCAAGGTTCGCCCCAGAGACCCCGGTGCGGCTAAAGAGGAGGCTGTAGAAGTAGTTAATATTCTTCACCACATCTTGCTCATTAGCGAGCTGTAGCTCTGGCGCGACGAGACCGGACGCAGAGAGTGCGCCCGCGGGGGCATAGTCTGGCAGATACCAGTTAAAGACGGTAGGCTGCGCAAAGGGCTCCATCTGGATACCAGAGGAGGTGCCAAAGACGGTACTCCCCGGGACGATGCGCTGGTTCATGCGGAAGGTATCGGTGAGAGCCTGCGGGTAGCCAAAGGTGGTAAGGTAGAGATCTGGATCCGCGTAGCTGGTGGTCACCGTGGTATAGGGGAACTGATCTGTGCCCTGTCCTGCGGGGATCAGGGTATGAGCGTCCAGGCGACGCGTGAGCTGGATGTATGCCTCTAGGGGCGAGCGTTTCATGCCTGCTGTGGGGTCACTAAAGTCGAGGACGCGGGCCTCTGGATCCAGCAGGATCGCCTGCAGGGTTTGGAGCAGGTCGCCCTCGCTATCGCGGAAGGTGAGAGCCACGCGGTGGAGGTAGTCCTGCGATGGGTTTGACTTCACGAGACGCTGGATAAGGCGGCGGCTGATAAAGGCGGGGGTGGAGATATGGCTGTTCACCATATCATAGTCAGGCAGCCCGTCATCGGGGGATCCTGCCAGCCAGTCTAGCGCCTGCTCAATGTCGGCGATACCTTGTGCCTGGGGATCTGCGAGATGGGTGTTATCGATCGTGGTGCCAGCGAAGGTCTTAATGCCCCGGTCATGGTAGTCCCCAAACATCGCCATCGGGTAAATGTACTTCACCCCGTATGGACCAGAGGAACCCTGCCCGAGGTCGAAGCGGGTGTTCGGCGCTAATGCGCTGAGCGGAGTTCCGCCCCATCCCTCGCCCTTATTATCCGCAAAGCCAAAGGTCTGCCCTGTGAGCACGCGCGCGAACTCCTTAATGTCCTCGTTCGTGTAGGTATTGTTCGGGGCGCCATCACTGCCTAGACGCAGGGTGCCGTCCGCCCAAATCTCAAAGAGCCCGATGGAGAAGAGCTGCATGTTCTCGCGGGCGAGGTTCTCATCTGGCGAGATCTCGAACAGCCCGTCACCGTCGAGGTCGAGCCCTTTCTGGTTCTGCAGGGACGTGAGCCACTTACCCATAACAGGGCTCCAGTTCACAAACCCCAGCACATCGCGGTAGTGCGAGAAGGCGTGGTAGTTCAGCATGTCTTGGTACTGATTACAGGCATAGGTGCTGCCCTTGATGGAGCTGTTAGCGGTGGAGGCGACGACGATCTGCTGGAGGGCGAACCCCATCTTTTGGCGGAGCTGGTCTTGACCGTTAACCATGAGCTGCCACTGCGCTTGGCGGCGGGAGGCGTCGTTTGGCTCTCCACCGCCAGAGTTATCGTTAACGGTACGATAGAGGTAGCTATCTACGCCGTTGATCGGGTAGGGAGTGGTAAGGTGCCAGGCATTAGGGCCCGCGCTGCGATCGACGCTCGGCCAGGTGGCCGGACGGATCGGAGCAGGGATCTCGGCAGAGGCGGGATTAATCAGCGGATTATACCACCCTCGGAGCACCAGCAACTGGTAGTCCATCGCCAGCTGGTAGTCGATAAGGTAGGTCTGCGGGAGCGCGACTTGGGCCTGAATCCAGTCCGAAAAGGCGGCGTGGCGGTGGTAGGTAGGATCAGTCAGGCGCGCCTCCTCAATGAGGGCGACCAGCGCGGCGACTTCATCCTCGGTCGCGCCAAAGGTCGCTTGGTCTAAGAAGCGACGCACGTCGATGGTGAGCGCTGCCCCGGTCAACTGCGGGTAGTCTGCCGAGCCTGGGAGTGCCGCCACTGTAGGAGGCGCAGGTGCAGTAATGGAGCCACCAGTGAGACCGAGGAACGACCAGATCTCGCCCGCAGGATTATCGACCGTGTGAATGTTAAAGTAGAGCGGGGTCTCTCCGTTCTGCCCAAAGAGGGAGTCAATGATCGCTTGCTTAGAGGCTGCCCCGCCCGCGGTCGGCACGGTGCCTGCGGAGTGCGCTAGATCCCAGAGGTAGCTGTCTAGGGCACCGAGGAGTGGGTCGCTCTCGGCATCACCAGGCGTGATCGTGATCTCATAAATGATGGGGCCTACTTTTTGGGCATCCGTGCTGCCTGGGTTCGACTTATGGACGTGTGCATCCTGCTGGTCTGAGGTCAGGCTGGTAAACTCAGTGGTGAGGTAGAGCTTAGTGCGGGAGCCGTTAAGGATAGCAGAGACGGAGCCGGAGCCAGAGGTGGGCGTGACCACATTGCCATCTGGGCTGTAGAGTCCGGTGAAAATAGCGTTATTCTCAGGGCTATCAGGGAGGTCTATTAGCTGAATGCTGGCTCCATTCGTGGCAGAGACAGTGTAAGCCGCGTCCGGTGTGACTGGAGCTAAGGCGAGGTTCAGCGTCTCTGGATACTCATTATAGCTATCCTTAATGGCCTGCACTGTCAGGCGCTTCTCCATCTCACCGAGGGCAAACTCAACCGTGAGGCCGACCTCGTTCCCCGCTGCATCTAGGAGGCGGTAATCCTCCAGCTCCGCCTCCTCATCACCGGCAGTACCGACCAGCGTGCAGCAGGTACCATCGCACACCGTCGCCGTGGTTCCCGTCGTAGCCAGTGGCGCAACGCAGAGCGCGACGGTGACAGGGCTAAGCGAGCCGGTACGGGTGAGGAGGATCTCCCCGTGGTTCTCCCCGACATTAGGCGCGTAGTCCTCATAGGCAACGGTGTCAGATGCCTGGAGCGAAACGGAGATTTCCTCAGCACCATCCTGCAGGGTGGTCTCTAGCGAGCTAGCATCATCAGTGCCCGTCTGGGTCTGCGCATCAAAGAACAGGAGCGGCTGGTGCTGCCCAAGGGCGATCTCCTCCCAGTCCGTCAACCCGTCGCCATCTTGATCCTCATCAGCGACACTGAGGGTAAAGAAGTGGCGATCCGTAACCGGGCTGGGCGGCGCGGCGAAGGTCGACCCGAGCACCCCGTTTCCATCGATGGCTCCTCCCGTAAAGTGAAAGTCATCGAAGATCAGGTTCGGCGGCGCGCTCTCTGTAATCATGAACCGCATGTAGTCTATGGAGCTGACCACGCCTGGCCCGTCCCGATACGTCAGCCCCTGTAGTGCGCCAAAGAACTCCCCCGTAACAGGGTCTGAGACATAGAGGTCGAAGTGATCCGGCGCCACGGTGCGTAAACATTGGTCAAAGCGGTAGGAGAAGTCTGACTCCAGCGCCGTGACGATCTCCACCTGATACGTGGCATCCAGTGGAACATCGATCGCCCCCTCACTCCCCCCAGAGCCACCAGCCCGGATCGCCGGAATCGTGCCACTAGAGCGCAGCTCAAAGTCTATCCGAGGCCCCTCCTCCCCCCCGCCACTCCCAGACTGGAGCATAAAGGCAGAGTTCGTGTTCCCCGTGCCAATGTGGACGAGAAAGCGCCCGTAAAAGTGATCCGTAGTAGCCCCCGATAGTGGGATACGCTCCACAGACGCCGCACCAGGGTCTGCCGTCATCGCCTCTGCATTCCCCGTCATACCAGCAGGAGCAGGAACCAGGGCGGTGCCCGGCCACAGGAGCGCGGTTTGCCCCTCGGTATCATAATCGTAGCTTAGGATCGGGCTGGAGAACGCGGACTGCTGCGGCATAGGCTGGGACGCCAAATGCTCCGCAGAGATGATCTGCACGCCATCGATGCCCGGGCCAGACCATGCGAGCTGGCAATGGCTCTCTGAAACATGCGAGAGGAAGTCCACCTGCAGTAAGTAACGCTCCCCAACCGTGAGCGCCTGAGGCGTGGAGCGCTGGTTCTCATACCGGTTCCACTCACCAGGGGCGAGGTCTGACTGCGCAGAGAGCACGGCGGCAATAGTGGTAAAGTCGTTCAGATCCGCACTGCTACTAAGGTGCAGCTGCGCCGAGCTACCGGAGGAGAGATAGAACGTGTACGCCCCATCCTGCGGAGGAGTGATATAGGTAACGAGCCGTCCCCCAAACCCTGAGGCGAGAAACAAAGGCGCCTCTAACCGGTCCAGCCGCATAGAGCCGTCTGGCTGAAACGGGAAGCCCGGCAGTGACTGCAACGTGCTCAGCTGGTTCCCCGCCACATCCGCCCACTGCTCTAGGAGGACATTCCCCGTCGCCTGCGCCTGTGCATCAGTAGTGACCTCCAGCGTATAGGGTAAGCCATCTCCCGTGATGATGGGCCCCAGCGACAGGAAGTCACCGATGGAGCTGGACTGATGCACCTGATAGCGCTTACCCGGCTGGGTCGGGAAGCTCAGCACAGTATTCCCCGCAGTCTCGTTCCGCAGCACCTGTAGCTGCGGAAAGTCAGAAGCCAGCCAAGGGTTCGTCCCAGAGAGCGCCTCCTGCAGGTTCGTGTAGCGATCCCCATCCGCATCCGCATCAGGCGCGATGCCATAAGCCTCGTACTGCTCCTGCCAAACATCGGGCAAGCCATCCGCATTCGTATCTGGAGACTCCGCCCAGACCCCAGTGATCCCCACGATCCACCACACCGCTACAGCACCCCTCGTCATCTCATTCAACATCACAGCTCACAAAAAAATTAATAAGGAGGAATAATATCAAACTTCATTACACTATCAAGACAATTCCAACGAAATAGGGACGGTCTGAATGACCGCACTCCATAATTCTATCCATCAGATAAAATCACACCCGAAGCGAATTTTCTGCTTTATTCCTCCCCAAACCTAACATACGGACAATCCCCCATGGGCAAGAAAAACCGCATTCCGATCAAATCCACCTCCGACATTCAGCACATGCGTGTCTCTGGACAGCTAGCGAGCACTGTCTTACAGAAAGTCGCCGCCGCGACCAAAGTAGGCGTCACCACTAAGGAGATCGATGATTATGCTGGCGAACTCATCAGCGCCGCCGGTGCGCGCAGCGCCTTTCTAAACTACCGCGGCTTCCCCGCCTATACCTGTATCTCTGTCAACGAGGAAGTCGTCCACGGCATCGGCTGTGAACGCGTCATCCAGGACGGTGACATCGTCTCCATCGATGTCGGCGTGCAGAAGAACGGCTGGATCGGTGATAATGCCCTAACCGTGCCTGTAGGAAACATCTCAGAGGAAGCGAAGAACCTCATGATCGCCACCGAGCAAGCCCTCTTTGAGTCCATCAGCTATGCCCGCGCCGGCGAATCCCTCGCCGACCTCTGTGGCGCCACCGAGGCCCACATCAAGCCCCTAGGATACAGCGTCGTGCGCGACCTCGTAGGTCATGGCGTAGGGAAGAACCTCCATGAGGAGCCAGCCGTCCCGAACTACCGCCCCAAGGGCAAATCCCCCATCCTCAAGCCCGGCATGGTGCTCGCCATCGAACCCATGATCAATGAAGGCACAGGCAAAGTCGTGTGCCTAGAAGACGAGTGGACCATCGTCACCGAAGACGGCAAGCTCTCCTCCCACTTTGAGCACACCGTCCACATCACAGACGGAGAGCCAGAGATCCTCACCATGCGCCCCCGCCTCTCCTTCCCCGCATAACATCCCCTCGTTTCCCATTGAGCGTGTTATAAAAGAAGGAGAAAGTTATAATCTACAGAACCACCACCCCCTGCTTTTATAACTCACATGGAATCAACCCAACAGAACAAAACAGAGCAGCGCGCTCACACCGCCCCACAAGACTTCTTTGAGAAAGGGATCGAAGACGCCACTGCCAAGGCAAAGGCATTCGCCCCTAAGCTCAAGCAGGAGCTTGATAACGTCTTAGGTGATGTCGCCTACGGTGCTGGCTACGTCCCGGGCTTCATCGGCACCCTCGCGAAGGAACTCCTCCCCGACAGCCTCGCAGACCAGATCCAACAAGGAATGGCTAAGGGACAACAGAGCGCCAAGCAATGCGCAGATAAGGTCAAACAAAAGGCCACCAC
>CAYWAG010000052.1:0-3821 GCA_964455925.1 uncultured Verrucomicrobiales bacterium
AGACTTTCTCCATGAAGCGCGATAATATATCCCACAACCTAGCGCGTAACTGAGCAACCCGCACTGTGCGAGCTGGCGTGGTGTCCACGCGCTCTAGGATAAATTCCATGCACTTGAGCATCGCAGAGGTATGAGTCGGTGAAGCTTTTGCTTTCTCCTCCTCTTCATAGGTGTCAGGAAAACAGTCATACATTATAAGATTAAAGGCCTGTACCCAACTCCGTGAGATTGTCTCGCGCCCTTTCTTCGTATATCCATCAACGGCTCGCACATAATCAAAAAACTCTGTCTGCGCAGTCGGAGATTCTAAGACGCAAGGCGCGTTTTGGGATATAATTCGGGAGTAGCGCAAGAGCTCTTCGTCGAGGTATCTCTGAGGCTTGGTTTGTTCAGGTAGGGTGTCGATCCAGGTCTGGACTGACTTCATGGCTTGAAGAAATTTCTCTTCTGATGGCTGATCTGTATTCATCTCTATTCTATTACGATTGCTGCTCCTTCTGATAAATCTCATCGAGTTCGGACCAGGAGAGGGAGCAGAGTTTGGCTTGGTGGACGAGGATGGCGGAGGCGGTGTTGGCCTTGAGGAGGCTCATCTCCTTGTTGGGGGTGACGAAGAGGGGGTGTAGGCCGAACTCGCGGAGGGCTTGGATGATCTTGGAGGCGGCGGATTGGGAGCTTTTGGAGAAGGCTTCGTCTAGGACAATGGTGGCGTATTTGGGGCGGGTGGCTCCCTTGGGGCACAGGGCGTAGCTGAGGGAGGCGGTGAGGATGTAGCTGGCCATTTGCTCCTTCTCTCCCCCACTGCCGGTCTGGGAGCCAGCGATCTTATCCGACATACGGTTCGTGCCGCGCTCGACCTCGCGGACAAAGAACTCCAGGCGGTAGCGGGCATCGAGGAGGGCTTGGGAGCTTTTGATCCGGCGGTTGGTACCGGCGTCGCGAAGGATTTGCACCATCGCCTTTAGCGCACGGTAGCGGGCTTCGCCATCGTCGGTGCCGTCATCCGTGAGGCGGGCGGTGGTGAGCTTCTTCTCCGCGATGCGGAGGTCGCGCAGGGCGTCGTTGCTGACCTCGGTGGCATCGAGCATGAGGTATTTGTCTGCCTTGTATTCGACCTTGCCGAGGGTGGCGTTCAGCTGCTCCAGGCGGTCTTTGATCTGGGCGACTTCGTTCTCGATTTTGGCGAGCAGCTGGGAGACGCCTTGGTCGGAGGATTCGTTCAGATACTCGAGGAAGCGGCGCTTGCGCTGCGGGAGATCCTCGCGGCGGAGCGTGTCTAGACGGTCAAGGTAGGTGGGGATATCGACGAGCTGGGTGTCGGCTTCCTGCAGGGCACCGGTGTCGGGGAGCTTGGCCTTCTCCATGTAGCGGCAGAGATTGCTCTCGGTGGACTTAATCTTCTCTGCGACCTGGTCGAGGTCGCGCAAGAGAGCGGCGGTGTATTCCTGCCGTTGTGCGCCGATGGTGCCCAGTGTGATACTGGCGGGAAAGCGGGTGCGGAGGGCGGCCTGTGGCTCGGGCTGCACCTCGCTATCGGCGAGGGTGGCGAGCTCGGCGATCTTGCTCTGGGCACTTTCTAGCTGCCCCTCGGCACTGCCGATGCTGCGCTGGAGAGTCTCTAGCGTGCCGCGCAGGGTGGAGAGCTGGGCGCGAATGTCCTCGTAGTCGCGGCGGAGCTGGGCGAGGTCAGAGGTGGGATCCTCTAGCTGCGCCAGGCGGGCGCGCTCAGCGTCCAGCGACTGTTGCTGGGAGAAGACATCGATGCGGTCAAAGTTATAGTCCTGCAGGCGGTTTAGGTTCAGGGCGGTTTGCTCGGCCTGCGCGATGGCGCTCTTTAGCCGCTTCTCCTCTGCCAGCGGGGCGCGAAGCTGGGCACTGAGGTTGGCGAGTTCTTCCTCGATGGCCTGGAGCTGGAAGGCATTGTCAAACCCCGTCATCCAGCCTTTGTTCAGCGGGCGCTGGTCTTGCTTATCGAACCGGCCCTGACGGTCATACATGAGCCCCTCGATGGTCATGCTGTGCTCCTGCGCGTCTAGCTGATCGACGGAATCCACGCAGTGGCGATCCCGCTTGATGAGGATGTCCCAGAGCGCCTCGGTGTAGCGGGAGTCCGCCTCGGTGGTGAGCTTATGGAGGAAGCTGTCGGCGTAGGGTTCTCTCGCCGGGCGAGCCTTGCCGAGGTCGAACAGGCGGACGTGGAGCCGGTTATCGCGCTGGTTGACCCAGCGCTTAGCGTGGGCAAAGTGCTCTACGGGGACGAGCAGGCGGAGGCGTTCGGCGCCGAGGGCGCGCTCGATGGCACCGGTCCAGGCCCGTTCGTCGGGCTTCACCTCGATCATTTCCGCCATGTAGGGGAGATCCTCTACGGGAAGGTCTAGCTGGGTCGCCATGTCCTCGCGGAACTGTTGGTAGGGGGCGGGGATGTTGGACTTTGGTCGGCGGCTGATCTCGTCCTTTTCGGCCTGTAGCTCCTGGTATTGCTTAGCGAGGTGGAGGCTCTCGGCGCGGAGCTTCAGCAGGGTCTCGCTCTGCTCCTCGCGGTCGGCCTGGGAGCGGGTAAGGAGCTCCTGCGCGGACTGCTGCTGCGCGGCGAACTGGTCGGCACTCTCCACAGCGGAAAACCCCACGGTTTGGGCGAGTGTATTGTATTGCGCCAGCGCGCTCTGGAGCTGGGCGAGAGCGGCTTCCTCACGCGCGATGGTGCGCTTTAGCTGCTCTAGGACAGAGCCACCCTGCTCCATGTAGCGGGTCTGGAGGGTCTCGGCGGAGACGCTGAGGGTCTGCTCCTGCTGCTGAGCGGTCTCTAGCTCCTGACGGAGGGCGGTGAGCTTGCTCTGGTAGGTCTCCATGCGCGCGTTCCACAGGTCACGCTCCTGTCGGGCGAGCCACACGGGCAGGGCGTTCCGTAGGGCGCGCAGGTCTTGCTCTTGGGCGCGCTGCTTCGTCCACTTGCGGTTCTCCTTTTCGATCGGGAGCAGGGCCTCGAGCTGGCGTTTAGCATCCAGGAGTTCGTGGTGAATGATCTCCAGGTTATCAAAGCTCTCCGCCACCTTTAGGGCACGGTCATACATGGGCTTATTATCCAGCACGAGCTCGCGGAAGATCTGGTTAATGCTATCCAGCTGCTTCAGACCAGCGGCGCGGTTCAGGAGATTAAAGGCATTATCCCCGACCTCGAAGAAGCGGCGCAACATCGCCAGGTAGCCCTTCTTTCGGTCAAAGGTATCGAAGTGCTCATTGGCCTTGGCGTAGCGCTTCAGCGCGGCCTTTCCGCCCGTGTCGAACAGGCGGAGGTGGTCGGTGAGGTCATCGGGGTGGTTCTGGCTCACATACCAGAGGCGTCCGAGGTCGGCGGCAGTGTTCCCGGGGCCGTCAAAGTAGAGGAGCGCGCCGATTTTGAGCGTGTTCTTTCCATCGGAGTAAGTGGCGGACAGGCCCGTGCACGTCTTACCGGGGCGCATGACATTATCACCCTCGCCGCCGCTGGAGGCTACGCCACGTAGCCCCCGAACGTAGGAGATGATGCTGCGATCGTTCTTATCATGCCCGCCGGTGGAGGCGAGGTTGTAGTCCGGGTTTGCCACCAGGAGGGTCATGAGGGCATCGATGAGAGTCGTCTTACCACTCCCGGTAGCCCCGATGATAGCGCTGCCCTCTGGATGGATCTCGGCGGGAGACTGCAGCCCGCTAAACGGCCCCCAGTTATACACCGTGATGGACTGGAGGAGGAAGCGCGGGGTGTCCGCGTGCTGGATGAAGTTGCTCGTCTGGAAGAGTTCTGGCATCGGATAGGTGGCGGGGTAGAGTTAGGACTGGCTCTG
>CAYWAG010000052.1:3921-8789 GCA_964455925.1 uncultured Verrucomicrobiales bacterium
AACTGTTGGAGCAGCGCACTGAGGCTAGCGGGATCTGCAAGGTGCACGATGAGGGGGCGAATAGTGACATCATTGTTCGCATCTGGGGCGGAGACCAAGCCGTGCTCCTTTAGCTTAGCGAGGTTCTCCAGGAGCCGGCGCTCATTCCGCTGATCACTGCCAGAGTCCCCCGTAAAGGTGGAGAGCTCGTTCTCCAAATCCCCCGTAAAGACCTTCACAGACTGCATCCCGATCCCCTTATCCTGCTCGCTCAGCAAGTAACGCCGGCGCAGGATCGCTGTGAGGAGCGACTGCTCCAACGTCAACCGCTGGCGCCGCACCAGCGGGTGCGACCAAGCGGAATCAATCTCCGCCGACGAGGTAGCCTGATCATAGAGCTTCAGCACCAGAAGGCCACGCGTCTCATCCACCTGCACCCGAAACGCCAGCGCCTCCAGCGTGGAGTTCACCTGCTCCAGATGCAACTGCCCGTCACGGTAAAGGTTCGGCTTCTCATTCTGCTCGATGTATCCATACCGCAGCAGCTCCTGCAGCACGCTGGTCACAGAGCTAGGAGTGCGGAGCGCATCTGCGCTAGTCACGCTGGGGTCGGCGGCGGGGTCTGAGGTCTCCATGGATTTTGTAAGATCAGATACCTAGCGTAATCTCCCGCGCTCGCCAACCATTTTTATGGGAGCATATCAGCATCACAAGAAATTCGCGCCTCTGTGCCGATCACACAACCCAACAACCCACGGCGACTCCACTAAGGAGTTTTAAACCACAAAGAGCACTAAGACCACAAAGGACGAGTATTCTGAAAAAAAAAATTACCTGATACGGTTAAGCCAAACCCTCCCCGAAAACTCTTCTTTGTGCTCTTTGAGCCCTTTGTCGTTTTCTAATGCATCCCTAGTGTAGCCACCCTGCCCACCCCCCCTTAAAATTACACTTTATTTTCTCGATTCGAGCAGTTATAATAGAAAAACCACACCACACGACATTTTTTATCCGCAGATTTCGCAGATGGACGCAGATTCTAAAAAATCGCTAGGATAGACAGGGAATTACTGCCCTGGTGGGGAATCCAATGTGGATTTTATGGAACTATTCAGATGGTCGCTGTAGTATTTGGGCTGTCCCCACTCCCTCACACTAGCCCAGCAAACCAAATCTTTTTATTAAAATCAATCCAATCTGCGTTCATCTGCGTAATCTGCGGATAGAAAAAATACGAAATGTAAATTGTCGTGTAGTGTGATAGGATTTACTCAACGCTTAGTGCTTCTAGGCGCTCGAGCCATGCGTTTAAGTGCTGGCATTTCTGCCGAATTGTATCGAGCCCTATTACTTCGGCGACGTTGATGGCTCCGTTGGTCTGAGATCCTTTGTATTTCTTATAGACTGGTAGGACTGCCTCAATCCTCTTGGAGGGTGCCCCTTCGGGTGTGTGATTAATTTCCTCCACGTTCTCAAAGCGGGCAATGCTTTCTGCCAGTTGCTGGACGGCAGTGTCTTTGCCCAGAAAAAGCGTCGTCAGCGCCTCTGGTTCTACGAGCAGGAGCGTCTCGAATTCATGAAGCTCAAAGTGCGGAATAAAGCGATCCCGAGGAATCCCCTCTTCCTCCATTATCTGGTGTAAGGAGTCCTCCAGAGCCGCCACCTTCTGGTAACAATCCCCTTTTTGGTAGGCTTCTGTATAACCAGGGAAATCTGTCGGCAAGGCGTAGAGATCTATTAGTGTCGTAAAGTATACATTCGCTCGTTGCCCGTGTTCACTATAGAGCCGCCTCAAATCAGACTTATAGTGGTGAAAGGTATCACCTCCGCCCTTATACACGCGTCCCACCTTACGGTCTCTGCGCGTCTTGACCATTGGGGCGATCACGGTGATGCCTCGTCTCGAAAGCGCCGGACTCACCATCCGCTGAATGAAGTTCTGCTCAGAATAGCCCTCGCATAAGCAGTAAATGGTCACCTCGCTCATAGCTGCGGCATCCCTCCCAATAAGTTCTTATCCCAGAGTTCCCCGAGAGAATACTCGTCCATCCATTCCGCAAAGTCCTCTTCACGCAGCTTCTTTAAGGTCGTTGCTCCCTCCACCCGATCAATGACGATCAGGTCCTCGAGCTCGAGATGGTCGATCAGCGGACTCGATTGCGTAGAGACAATGATCTGAGCCTCGTCTTCGGCAAGGCGTAGTATTCCCGCCAGCGTAGTAATGGCCGATGGATGTAGCCCCAGCTCCGGTTCATCAATAATGATGGTCGAAGGTGGATCGGGTTGTAACAACAGGGTCGCAAGGCAGATAAAGCGAATCGTCCCATCTGAGAGCTGATGCGGATAATACAGCTTCTCCCCGTACTTCTCCCGCCACAGTAACTGGACCTGATCCTGTGAGTTCGGCTTCAGCACGAACTCCCCAAAGAACGGAGCCGCCAGCTTAATGTGGTTCACGATGCGCTGGTAATGCGCCTCATGCTCCTGCTGTAATCGCCACAGAAAGGCCGCAATATTCCCTGCATTTCCCCACAAGCGCTCATTATCCACCGCATTGACCGGCTTCATTAGTGGCGCCTTCTCACTCGTGTTATGAAAGTGATACACCCGCCAGTCTTTTAAAGCGTCTGCGGTAAACCGTTCACCAGCGAAGTCATTCTCATTAACGTTTTTAAACCAACTTTCATAATGCCCTGATCCTTTATTGTAAGTGGAATCACCAAACCTACCTTTTAGCAGGGAAGCTGACTCATGCGCAAAATACATACGCCCATCGTCGGTAGGAGCTAATTCCATGTTGTATAGATTATTCCGAAACTCTAAAACAGCTCTAAGCTTCTCAGTCGTTTCCGCACCCCGAAACAGCAACGCATCAGCCCCGCCTTTACGTGCAATGTAGTTTTGCAGGCCCCTATTCTCGTCCATCATCTCCCCGATCATCTGGAAGAAGCTAATGAAGTTCGACTTACCCGCTCCATTTCCGCCGATCAGAACATTGAGTCCTGGGTTCAGCTCCAGCGCACTCACCTCCTGAATGGAGCGAAAGCCAGAGAGTGAAATGGATCTGAGAGGTTTATCAGGCATAGAGCGTATGCCCGTTATGCCCGAAAAGCCCCCTTGAGAAAAGCCTTTTGTAGGGCAATGAGATCACCGAGCACCTCACCCCAAATGCTCGGGATTAATCGCGGCGACCTCGTCGTAGGTGAGGGTGACTTTGGGGAGGTCAAAGGCGTAGGTTTGTCCCTCTGAGGTCAGCTGGATGGTCTCGCGCTCGGTGGGGAACTCCTGCCCAGCCTCGCGGGCGACGCTGAGCCAATACGTGAGGGTCTCTAGATCGTGCTCTGGCTCGCAGAGTTCGGCTAGCTCGCTGAGCAAGAGCGGGCGGCCGGCCTGTTGCAGATGCGCGAGGGTGCGCTCATACAGCGCCATGCGGTCCAGGCTGCGGAACGAGTGCCAAAAGTCCTCGCCCAGCGTTACCTCAGATGCCACATTTTCGGTCAGATCCATACGCTCGCCGGTCTCGGTCGCCACCTCCTTACACAGCAGGCGCTCCACCAACGGGAGGTTCCCCAGCGTCATGCCCACCGGAGGCAGATCCGCCGGAGTGCGGCATTGCTCCGGTCGCGACCAATCGATCTCCGTGGCAGCCTCTAGGAGCTGGTTAATCAGGGCCCCGATGCGGTAGTTCTCGCTCGCCAGCCCTGTCTTCACGTAGCTCTTTACATCGCTCTCCCCTCGCGTGCGCGCCTCGATCACGCGTAGGGACTCGTCCACCAGGCCCGAGATCAGATAACGCAGATCGGCGACCTGCTTCGGGTTCAGCGATTGCTGCGTGACAGGGAGGCTGAGGATGAATCGGAGGTGACGCTTCATCTCATCGAGCTTCACCTTCTCACTCAGCTGCTGGTAGAACCCATCGAACACGCGCCCCTCTGGCGTCTCCATCAGCTCCTCGTAGTTATCCAGCAGACTATCCAGCACCTCGCCCCGATCCAGATCACTCTTTGTAATACGGCGGCGCAGGGCGCGGTCCGCCTCCCGGTAGGAGTCCTCCACTCGGCGAAAGTCCGCCTTCAGGCTCATGCTCTGCTGGAAGATCTCGCGCACGCCCTCGCGCGCCGCCTCATCATTCAGCACCTCGATCGTGCCCTGCTCTGCCAGCTCTAGCTCCGCCTGCAAGGTCGCGATCTTACGCTTCAGCGCCACGATGCGGGACTCGCGGTTCGGGTTCAGCTGAGTCTCTAGGTTCTCGATAATGTTCTGCACCGTAATGAGGCGCGAGGCTGTAGAGGTCATGGTTTGGTCCCCCAGCTGCTGCATAAACAGGATCGCGCGTTGCAGTGGATCGGTAGAGAGAATCATCCCATCCCGCTCCACGATCAGCTTCTTGCTCGTCCACTCCCGTACCTCCTTCCGCGCCTGCGCATACACATCATCGCGCAGGATCTTATACTCCGCGATGTTACTATACTCTGCGAACAGATCACCCAACTGCTGCACCACATCCTCCAGCGGGATCTCCGCCCGCTCCTCAAAGACCTTCTCTAGGATCGCCAACACCAGCGGCGCTCGTCGCGACGCCAGCAATACCCAAGACGGATGCGACTGCCGATAATGCTGTAATAACCCAACGCGCTCTAAGATCATAGTTCTCTCCCCCATCCATGCCACACTCCCCTCCCCCAGAGCGACCACATAAATCCACTTTTTTTACCCATAAGCACCGCGAACCCGAACCACGATCCACGCAGGAATTCACGGTCCCAGGAACGCCCCCCTCTCCGCCACAGATTAAATCTCACATTACGGCGATAATTCATGGGTGCATCATATTACTCACATTACGGCGGTAAAGACTGTGGCACGAGCGTCCCGCTCGTGAATACATC
>CAYWAG010000053.1:0-4290 GCA_964455925.1 uncultured Verrucomicrobiales bacterium
TGGGGGGACAGCGGGTGGAGTTATGCTAGCATTCCGCAGTCGAGCTGAGCTAGGCGCTCCTGGATCGTCGTGACGAACTCATCGTTGTATTCGAGGGCTTCCTCTGTGCGTTCGTTGAGGTTCTTAACCTGGAGTTGCGGGAACTCGGATCCGATGACTACGCCTAAGCGGGCACCGAGCTGCTCTGCGCGTTGGAACTGCTTACCCATCTTCATTTTAGCGAGCGGGTAGTCCACCTTTATGCCGGCGGAGCGGAGGGCGGTGACTACGGCACCGACTTGGGCACGTTGCTCCTCTGCGGCGACGATCACGTAGACCTCGCAGGGGGCCTCGCGTTGGAGAGCGGCTTCCATCTTTAGGAGTGCCTGCGGGGTGGCCTCTATGAGGTTGCGGAGGACGACATCACCCATGCCGAACCCGATTACAGGGAGATCTGCGGCACCATCTGAGAGGGTGCTAATGAGGTCATCATAACGCCCTCCACCTGCGATGGCGCGCATGTTGTGCTGAAGGTCAAAGACCTCGAACACCGTGCCCGTATAATACGCGAGGCCACGCACGATCTGCATATCGATCTTTACAAACTCACCATAACCACGGGTCTCTAAGCCTGCCTTGATCGTCATGAGTTCCTCGTTCTCAAACTCGGCGGTCTCGATGTACTGTTGCACGACCTCACGGGAGACGCCAAAGGGAGCTAGCTCTGCGTCGAGCTTCTCGTCGTTAAGCTTCTCCCACTTATCGATCACACTGAGGAACCCGACCGACTGGTCGTCACTCATGCCCTGCGCCGCGCAGAACTCGCGCCACGCGGCACGGTGCGAGAGGCGCACCACGAAGTCACCAGCCTTAAACCCAAGCTCGCGCATCACCTCGATAGAGAGGGAGATCAGCTCTACATCCGCCTCTAGAGATTCCTCCCCAATGAGGTCGACGTTGTATTGGTAAAACTCACGGAGTCGTCCTTTCTGGGGACGCTCGTAGCGAAAGCACTGCCCCATTTGGAACCACTTCATCGGCTTCTGGAACTCACGCTGACGCGCAGCCACGAGGCGAGCGAGCGAGGGCGTGACCTCTGGACGGACGGAGACATCGCGCCCGCCTTGGTCATCAAACCGGAAGAGCTGCCCCGCGATCTCGCCGCCAGACTTCTTAAGATAGAGCTCTGAACTCTCTAAGATGGGCACCTCATACTCGAGAAACCCGAACCGCTGCGCCACGCGACGCCACGCTCCAAAGATGTAGTTCCGCACCGCGCAATCCTCCGGCGCGAAGTCTCTAAAGCCTGTAAGTGTCTTAATCTGTGCCATCGTTTAATAAGGTTTACCCCCATGCATAACGCCCCCCTTCCATAATGGCACGCATTATTTTAGGGGATCTATTTGGCTACGCGCCTTTGCCTGTTTCCATCCAGTTCCAGGCGGATCGGATGACTTGCTCTAGGCTGCTATTCTCTGGTGTCCAGCCGAGCTCTGTGTTTGCCAGCACGGGGTTCGCCACTAGCTCTGGCGGGTCGCCTTCGCGGCGGGAGCCGTATTCGACGGGGATTTCGCAGCCGGTGACCTTGCGGGCGGTCTCGATGATCTCGTTTACACTGAACCCATCTCCGGTGCCGACATTACACTTTAGGGAGGAGCCACCATCGATCAGACGTGCCACCGCCTTTACATGTGCATCCGCGAGGTCATCTACATGGATGTAGTCCCGAATGCAGGTGCCATCTGGAGTGGGGTAGTCGTTACCATACACCGTGATATGAGGGCGCTCACCGCGAGCGGCTTGGAGCACGAGGGGGATGAGGTGGGTCTCTGGATCATGCGCCTCCCCGATCTGAGAGTCTGCCGAGGCTCCGCAGGCATTAAAGTAACGGAGACAGACACTGCGTAGTCCCCATGCGGTCTCACAGTCATCGAGGATCTTCTCATACATGAGCTTGCTCTGCCCGTAGGGATTAATGGGGGATTGGCTCTCATCCTCTGTGATGGGGATGCGGTCGATCTCACCGTAGGTGGCACAAGTGGAGGAGAAGACGAGCTTATCGACGCCAGCTGCCTGCATCGCCTGCAGGAAGCGCACGGCGCGCCCGACATTGTTCTCGTAATACTTCAGCGGGTCTTTCACGGACTCACCGACATTGATGTAGCCGGCAAAGTTAATCACCGCATCGAACTCCTGGCTGGCAAAGAGCGCATCCATCGCCTGACGGTCGCCCATATCCTCCTGGATCAGAGAGACCCCATCATCTACTACCGCCCACTCATGGCCGTGCTCTAGGTTATCGACTACCGTGACGGCATAGCCAGAGCGCACTAAGGCGCGAACCGTGTGTGACCCGATGTATCCTGCTCCGCCTGCTACTAATATCTGCTTCATTACCTCTCTGACATGGAAGCATTTCACCGAGTTGTGAAGTAAGTTTTATCGGAAAAATGCCCCGATCTTCCTCGCACATGGGGATAAGATCTGCCACCATCCGGTCCGTTCTCCATGCCGCCATGCCTTTTACACCAGACCAACAGGTAGACCTCTTTCTCTCCTTTCAGCGCGATGAGAAGGATGCCTCCCCGCATACTCTTAGTAACTACAGTGCCGCGCTCCGGTTCTTTCGCGTCTGGATGGACACGGCGTTTACTAGCTGGGAGGCGGTCACCGCTGACCATCTGCGCGACTACCTCTACACGCTTATGAAGGATGATCTGGGCAGAAACACCATCCGGCTGCGTTTCTCTGCCCTGCGCTCCTTCTATCGCTATCTGACAGACCGGCACGATCTGGGCACAAATCCCCTGGCAGAAGTCCAGCTCCCAAAGGCACAGCGCGGCCTACCGGTGGTGATCTCTATTACCCAAGCCATCGCCCTGCTGGAGGCGCCCTTTCACCATCCCCAGCCAAAGCAGGCACCCGCATGGACCCCGTATCGCGACGCTGCGATCCTGGAGCTGTTCTACTCTACCGGTCTCCGCCTGGCAGAGCTCGTCAGCCTGCAGGTAGAGGATATTGACTGGGCTCAGGGCACGCTCCGTGTGGTCGGCAAGGGGAGTAAGGAGCGCCTGCTCCCAATAGGTGCACCGGCCCTGGAGGCACTACAGAACTACCGCCACCAAGCCCAGGTTCACACTGGTCCCCTCTTTCTCTCTAAGCTCCGCCGCCAAATCTCGACCCGGGCCATTAACGACCTCCTCAAGAAGTACCTCGCCACTGCCGAGATCCCCTTCCCGATCACGCCTCATAAGCTGCGCCACTCCTTTGCCACCCACCTCCTGGATAACGGCGCCGACCTCCGCAGTGTGCAGTCCCTCCTCGGTCACGCCTCGCTCTCCACGACCCAGCTCTACACCCATGTGACCACTGAGCGACTAAAGTCCGCCTACAACGCGGCACACCCTCGGGCATGAGGAGGTAAGTTTTTTTTCTCTCTCTCTGACAAGGCAGGCAGGAGAAGGCACGCCACTAACTGGAGAGTAAACAGGGAGCTGGTTTTCTCGCAGAGCCGGAGCTAAGGTCTCAGCTGCTGGGAGAGTTGCTCGCGGAGTTTAGCGAGCTTAGGGCTGGCTTGGTGGAGCTTATAGACTTCCTCTGGGCGCTTAGAGTAGCCCAGCAGGGCGGAGAGTTCCTCCTCATAGTAGGCTACCCCCCGCCAACGGAGTTCACCAGAGTCCGCGTATGAGAGCGCGCGGGTAAAGAGCGCGTAGGTCTCCCCATTATCCGTCTGCGCATCCATCCAGTACTCCAGGAGCGCGCTGTAATACGATGCTAGCAGGAGGCGGTGGTAGGATGCCCGCAGCCCCGCAGGGCGATGCTGCACCTGTAGCTCAGAGAGGGTGTGGAGGTCAGAGCTACCCCGCGCCTCTAGGTAAAGGAGTTCGACCTGGTTAAAGAGGTCTAGCGTGCCTGCAAAGGGGCTCTTAGGCGACTTTGCCCCCTTCGCGACGACCTTTATGATCCCCTGCTGCTGGAGGAACAGGTGGACGATCAGGCTGGTATCACTCAGCGCATAACTGTTAATGACGTACCCTAGACCACGATGAGAGGAGCGCATAAGAACGAAAAAGAGCGTGGCTTATGGAAAAGCAACGCTCTGTGATTAAAGGGGGGTAAGGGGAGGCCCGAACTTACTTCTTACTGAACGCGGCGATAACGCAGACGAGAACCCAAACCCCAAAGAGACCAAACCCAAGAGCGCTGGAGCCTGCCTCATCAGCAACTACAGACGGAGCCGCGCCTTCACTCACAGGCTCAATCGTGATCACATCATTGACCACCTTCTTAGGCGCAGGCGTTGGAGCAGGC
>CAYWAG010000053.1:4390-8693 GCA_964455925.1 uncultured Verrucomicrobiales bacterium
CTCAATCGTGATCACATCATTGACCACCTTCTTAGGCGCAGGCGTTGGAGCAGGCTGAGCTACTGGAGCTGGAGCAGCAGGTGCGGTAGCAGCAGGTGCGGTAGCGGCAGGAGCAGCATCTACAGGAGCCGCTGGTGCTGGTGCGGAAGCTGGGTCGATCAGATCCGCGACGGTGAGCATGGGTTGTCCGATCTCCGCGCGGTGCGGGGCGACTTCCGCCGCAGTGACGACAGAGGCTTCATTCCCCCAGCTGTTACGGATGTAGGTCAGGACAGACGCGATCTTTTCATCGGAGCCTAGGGCGGGGCCCATACCTGCCATCACACTGTTCCACTCTTCGCCCTTAACCGTGATCGGACCTTGCAGTCCGCGGAACTGCATCCGCACGAGGTTCTCTACTGGACCGAGAACCCATTCTGAGCCGGCGAGAGGGGGAGCGACATTAGGCATACCATTACCATCGGCACCGTGACAGGCAAGGCAGAGCATATAACCTTCCTGTCCGAGTTTCATAATTGCTGGATCAACACTCATATTCCTCCCCACCATGCGTTACTCATAACCGCTGTCAACTTAATACTCGCATTCCCGCTACCAGAAAAAAAATCCCCTACTCCTCTGTTGCATGGCATAGAATCCGCAGTATGGGTGGTATCTATGTCTGAGATTTGTTGCATGATTACTGATAATGGGTCGTACCGGCCGGAGTCCACCATGAGCCTACGGAGCCTGGCCGAGCGGCTGGGCGCGCAGGTGGGGCACACGGTGCATGCGGTGTCGCTCCTACACTCCACTAAGATCGACCCAGAGAAACTCGGCGGAGTGCCCGCCGAGATCTTTGAGCCCTTTATTAAGAAGATGCGTAAGGAAGGGTATAACCGCTTTCACGTCACGCCCATGTTCTTTGGTCCCTCCGCGGCTATTAAGGAATACATGCTGCAGCGTGTAGAGGCGCTCCAGCAGGGCGGCTGGGATGAACTAGAGGTGTATGTCGCGCCTTGTGTCGTAGAGCCGCTAGACCCTGCAGATACCCGGATGGCGCAGATCCTAGTGGACAATGTCTATGAGACTATGAAGACAGAGGGCTACACCCGCCCCTCGGTAGCCCTCGTCGATCACGGGGCACCGCGTAAGACCGTCACCGATGTGCGGAACCATCTCGCCGCCCAAATGCGCACCCTCCTCCCCCAGGACACCTTCCCACACGTAGAGCCCTGCTCCATGGAGCGCCGCGAGGGTGATGAGTACGCCTTTAATGAGCCACTGCTGGAGCACATCGTAGGGCAGCCCGGATTCCAGAACGAGGTCATTGTCTCTATGCTCTTCGCCTCCCCCGGTCGCCATGCCGGCCCTGGTGGTGATGTCTGGGAGATCTGTAAGGACGCCGCAGAGGAGCACAGCACCCTCAGCTGGAAGATGACCGACCTCTGTGCTAAGCACGACGGACTCATCGAGATCCTCGCCGAGCGGTTCCAGCAAGGCATGGACTCAGACCCCGTCTGCTGGGATAAGGTCAAACACCTCTACTAAGCCGCACAGAATCGGCGGGTTGCGTTCTTTACATGCCGATTCCTAGACAGTATCTCAGACGTATATTGTAATTATGTCTGAGATCAACCAACTACTAGATGAGGCAGTAAGCAACGGACTCCTGCTAGACTCCTCCCTCCAGAACATTCAGAAGATGCTCGGCTCATCCGAGCTAGCAGATGCCTCCATCGCCGAGCTCGTCACCACCGGTGCGTGGGATGAGCTTAACGACCGCTTTTATAAGACCATGACCTTCGGGACGGGTGGACTGCGTGGGCGCACCATTGGCAAGGTCGTCACCTCCGTGGAGCAAGGAACGGGCACCGATAGCCCAGAGCACCCTTGCGTCGGCACCGCCAGCATGAACTACTATAATGTCGGGAAGGCGATCCAAGGCATGATCATCTACCTAAAGACAAAGGTCCAGGGACAGCCCTCGATCGTCATCGCCCATGACACCCGCTTCTTCTCCCGTGCCTTTGCAGAGTATTGCGCTACAGTCTGTGCCGACCTCGGATGTAATGCCTACCTCTTTGACGGGCCGCGCTCTACCCCACAGCTCTCCTATGCCGTGCGTGCCCTAGGGGCGGAGGCAGGCGTCGTCCTTACCGCCTCGCATAACCCCCCGCATGATAATGGGTTTAAGGCATACTTCTCAGACGGAGCCCAGATCGTAGAGCCAGATGCCTCTGGCATCATTGCCGAGGTCAACCAGCTGGAAAGCGAGAACTACACCGCCCTCCCACAGGCAGAGCGCGGCACCATCACCACCCTCGGTGCCGAGGCAGACCGCGACTACATGGATAAGCTTAAGGCCGTGCTCCTCCGCCCCGACCTCCTACAGGGCCGCTCCGCGAAGGTCGTTTACACAAACCTCCACGGCACCGGCGGACACATTATCTGCCCTATCCTTCAGGAGCTCGGGTTCGAGGTCATTACTGTTCCAGAGCAAGACGACCAAAACGGCGCCTTCCCTACCGTCGCATCGCCAAACCCAGAGAACGCCGCCGCCCTCCAGCAAGGCATCCAGCTGGCAGAGTCCGTGCAGGCAGATGCCGTCATCGGCACGGATCCTGACTGCGACCGCATGGGAGTCGTAGTACGTAATGCCGCCGGCGAGATGCAGCTGCTCACCGGAAACCAGATCGGCTCCCTCATGGCATGGTACCGCGTAAAGACCATGTTCGACCAAGGGAAGCTCAACGAATCTAACCGAGGGCGCGCCTGCCTCGTAAAAACCCTCGTCACCACCGAACTCCAGACCGCCATCGCGCATAAATACGGCATCGGCATCGTCAACACCCTCACCGGGTTCAAATACATCGGCGAGAAGCTACGCAAATATGAGAACGCCATCCCAGCCGATAAGAAGGGCGACTACCGCAGCCTCTCAGAGGATGCCACCCGTGAGCTCCGCCTCGAATACTCTAAGTTCTTCGTCTTTGGCGGGGAGGAGAGCTACGGCTACCTCGGTGCGGACTTCGTACGGGATAAGGATGGTAACGGCTCCGCCGTCATGTTTGCCGAGCTAGTCGCCTATGCCATGGAGCAAGGATGCACGGTTCCAGACCTCCTAGACCGCGTGTTCGAAGAGTTCGGGGTGTACCTAGAGAAGGGGCACTCGCTCGTGATGGAAGGCGCGGACGGCGCGGCTAAGATCGCCGCCCTCGTCGCCTCCTACGCGCAGACACCGCCTACCCAGATCGATGGATCCGCCGTCACCGCCACGCGCGACTACGATGCGGCAGACTTCTATGACGAGGAAGGCGACCTCATCCCTAAGGCTAAGATGCTCATGGTCGAGCTCGCCGACGGACGTAGCTTCGCGGTGCGCCCATCCGGCACCGAGCCAAAGATCAAGTACTACCTCTACGGTAAGAACGCACCGACCAGCGATGTCGCAGGCAGCAAGGCCGCCGTCACCGCCAGCCTCACCGCGCTCTGGACAGCCCTAGAGGCAGACGCCCAAGCGCGCATGGCATCATAACCACCTTACTGCCCGGCGACGGGCAGCCCAAACAGCTCGCACAGCGCCTCACACACCACCACGTTCCCGGCATCATTCAGGTGAACGCGGTCGGCGGTGAGCACCCCATGTGACCGGTTCTCAGAGTTATGCTCCGTCAGATACGCCAGGAAGCGGCTACGGAGATCCACCACCGGGACACCATGCTGTACTGCTAGCTCACGCACCACCTGCACATACGCCTCCAGGCGCTCCGTATCAGGTAGCTCGCTCTGGATATCCTCCCCGATCACTGCCGGCGTGATCAAAAACGGACGAATCCCCGCCGCCTGAAACTCCGTAATTAGAGTCTCTATCCCCGCGCGGTAATCCTCCTGCGTTGTGCCCTCACGAGGCTCCTTCGTCACCGGATGCGGCTTAGACCAGTGCCACACATCATTTGTGCCGATGAAGATGCCCACCTTAGTCGGGCTCAGCTTCAGCACATCGCGCTCATATCGTTGCAGCAGGTTGCCCACCTTATTCCCGCTGATGCCCTTGCCCGTCACAGTCACGCCCAGCTCAGGCACCGCCGCCGCGATCGCCTCAGAGATCAGCGACACATACCCCTGCGGCTGCGCCCCCAGATACGTGATCGAGTCCCCCAGGAAGATCAGATGATCCCCCTTCTCCAGCCCGAACGACTGCTTCTCCTCACCACACCCGACAAGCAGGCCGACTAGTAATACTAAAATATATCGCATATATAACGTAAAACGCCACCTCCCAGCCCACTCAAGACTCGAAAGAGCCTAATTATTCAGGTAG
>CAYWAG010000054.1:0-8692 GCA_964455925.1 uncultured Verrucomicrobiales bacterium
ATTCCCCATTAGGGCAGTAATTTCCTGTCTGTGCTAGCGATTTTTGTAATCTGCGTCTATCTGCGAAATCTGCGGATAAAAAATGTCGTGTAGTGTGTTCTGTCATCCCTTGCTGAGAGTGAACTGCCAACAGCGACTCGTGTCAATTATCGCTGGATGATGAAGAGCTCGCGCCCGTGGTCGAGCGTAGAGCGCTGGATGGTGGCAGGGGAGTTAAAGTGCGTTAAGCTGCCGCGGATCAGCCCTTCACAGAGGTCCTCAAAGTGCCTGCTGGAGCTATACACCATGTGCAGCTCGTCTGGTGAGTTAGGACGGGAACACGCGAAGCTGGGGAGCTCAGCATCGGGGTAGAGCTTTTTCACCTCGACATGGATATAAGACTCCACTTTCTCCAAAAATTCCAGCTCATCCGCTACCCCTTCCAGGAAGGCAGGGTAAGCCTTTGCCAGGGAACCAAACAGATAGACCCCAAACGCCTGCAGAAGATCACCGACGGAGGTGCCTGTTTCCGCACTCAGGCTAGAGACCAGCGCGACCGCTTCCTGGTGATTATAAGTCCCTACCGCCGTGTAGGCTCCCCCAGAGGGGAGATCACTCTGCTCAATAATCGTATCCACCATATCGAACCCATGAGCCTCCTCTACCATCTTTAAAAACTCCGTAAAAACAACGCCTTTCATGATTTATTATTCAATCAGTGAATAATGATCATTAAAATAAAAAACTGCCATTATTTTGCCGTTTAAGAGTTGGTACCGTCTAGCTCTGTTGGTAGGCTGTGACCATGTCTGATGTATTGCATGTAGAGACCTTACTGGACCTCGCCGGGGATGAGGTCGACACCTTCCTCCCTATCGTAGAAGACTTTCAGGAAAACGGGACCCAGCTGCTCCAACAAATCACCACCTGCGTAGCCGCGTCTGATTTAGCAGGCATCCGGGCGGCGGCACATCAGCTCAAAGGCTCCTCTGGAATGTTAGGAATGACCCTCCTCTATGAGCAATGCCAAGAGATCGAGCACCGAGAGCTATCAGCGATCAGCCCAGATTTCACCTCCGCCCTCCAATCAACCTTCCAGCGCTCTGTCCAGCTGGCAATGGAGACCTTACACCATGCCTGAAACGATTCAGGTGGGGGGCAAGAAAGCGATCATAAGCCAAGGGAGTGACGGCGTCGCGAGGGTAATCCAATATTTTTCCCAGACTAGACCATATCCTAGTCCAAATCACACTATACGACATTTTTCACTTCGTATTTTTTCTATCCGCAGATTACGCAGATGAACGCAGATTTGATTGAGCTGAACAAAGAAGTGTGGTTGTTGGGCTAGTTTTAGGGTGGGGCGCAGTGCAAGTGCTACAGATACCATCTGAATAGTGCCATAAACTCCACATTGGATTCCTCTCTAGGGCAGTAATTGTTTGTAAGGGAACGGACGCCCCTGGCTACTGGGTCTCTCCCACTCCTGCGCAGATTAAAGGCTTGCGCGAGCATCTAGGACTGACTTAGGGTCAACACCCATGTCCAAATATGCCATTATCCCACTAATCGCCACCTCTCTCTTGTTTACTTCATGTGGCGGAGGTAGTAGCTCCTCCTCATCAGAAGAAACCTCTACACAGGGGGAAGCCCCAGCATCCGTATCAGGGCTTAGGTATTTGATGGATATTGAAGCTGGGGGCGGGTCCCTAGCTTCCACCGGTAACGCCATTGTCGTATTTACTGATGATAGTAACTATCAGCTCCTCGGTGATGACCTCTTCACAATCGACTCTGAAGGAGCATACACATACAGCAATGCTGGTGCTATCGGGATCGTAGAGTTTGAGGATACCACACTAGGGCTGACGGGAGAGATCACGATGACATTCACCTCTGACACTACGGGTAACTACACGGTCGACGCTAGTGATAACTCTCTTCAGACAGGGACGTTCGCCTCATACTGATCCTCTCTGATCCCCTCTCTAACTACCAAAAGAGCACGCATTGCGTGCTCTTTTTTTTTGCCTTACATCAAATCACAGAGTTTCTTGAAGAGTTCTCCGGATCAGATCTTGAATCCTTCATTGGAGACTAAGGATGCATTGGGTCTCCGCAGGGTAAAATCAAGAGCCACGCCCCTTCCGAGGCGTGGCTGGATATAAAGCTGAACACTGTCAGCTGTAAGCTGTTAACTTCTATCGGGTAATGAGGTGCTGAGGGAGATCCTCGACACGTTCACAACCGATCTGCTCCATGTTTTGTTGGAGCTGCTTCTTGAGCATCTCAAAGGTGTGGTGACCACCGTATTTACCAAGGGCGGCGACACCATACATCGGCGTACGACCGAGGAAGGCGAAGTCTGCACCACAGGCGAGGGTCGCGGCGATGTCGGCACCGTTACGGATACCACTGTCCATCATGATCTTGATCTTACCCTTGAACTCTGGAACGAGCTCGGTGAGGGGCTGGATGGTGGACTGGCCACGGTCGAGCTGACGTCCGCCGTGGTTGGAGACGATCATGCCCTCTAGACCATGCTTGATGGCGATCTCGGCGTCCTCTGGGTTCACGATGCCTTTCACGACGATATTGCCCTTCCACTTGTCACGGATTGGGGCGATCTTAGCCTCGGTGAGACGGCCAGAGAAGGTCTTGTTCATGAAGAGGCCAAGGTGTTTCATGCTGAGACCCTTTGGAATGTAGGGCTTCATGGTCTTGAACTCAGGCATTCCACCCGCTGCCAGCTGGCTAAAGGACCAGGTCGGGTTCAGGGTGGTCTGCACCATGTTACTGCTCGTCATCCGTGGTGGGATGGAGAGACCGTTCTTGATCTCCTTCGGGCGATACGCGAAGGTTGGCGTATCTGCTAGGATCACGAGGGTGCGGCAGCCAGCTTCCCATGCACGCTCTAGGAGCTTGTCACGGAGGTCGTCCTGTGCAGGGTGGTAGAGCTGGAACCAGAAGTCACCTTCGGTAATCTCAGCGATCTTCTCGATGGAGGCGGTGCCTACGGTGGAGAGGGTGAAGGGGATGTTGTGGTCCTTAGCCGCCTGTGCGAGGATCTCGCAGGACTGGGGCCACATGAGTCCCTGGAGACCTACTGGTGCCACCCCAAAGGGGGCGCTGTAGGTCTTACCAAAGAGCTCGGTCTCTTGGGAGGCACCCTTATAGTCACGCAGGTACCAGGGCTTTAGCTGGACGCTGCGGAGGTCGTCGGAGTTCTTACTGAGGTTAACCTCAGAGAAGCAACCACCGTCGAGGTAGTCAAAGGCGAACCCCGGGACACGGGACTTAGCCTTCTTCCGGAGAGCCTCTACGGAAGGGTAGTTTGAGTTGAAGTGTTCTTGGTCTGACATCGTTGTGTGTGTAGTGTGTTGTTACTTAACGATCGCAAGTTTTCCGACTTCTGCAAGTGGAATTTCGCCTTCTGCAGAGCGGAGGCGCACGGTCTTGGAATCCGTGTTGTGGATGGCTTCTACGAAGCGTACCGTCTTACTGCGCACGCGCATGAGGACGGAGTGTGTGGTAACGAACTTTCCTTCGGTCTCGATACCACGGAGGAGTGGGGACTCACTGATGCCGGTAGCACAGAAGATGATGCTCTGCCCCTTGGCGAGGTCCTTGGAGAGGTAGACCTTGTCTAGACGGTCACCCCATCCTGCTTCGATAAGCTCGGCTTTCTCCTTCTCATCAGAAGGCCAGATACGGGACATGAGACCACCACCGAGACAGCGGAGAGCAGCGGCAGAGAGAACACCCTCTGGGGAGCCACCGATACCAGCGTAGAGGTCGACACCGCTTCCTGGCATGGCAGGAGCGAGCGCGGCTGCGATGTCACCGTCGGCGATCATGCGGAGCTTAGCACCGACCTTACGGACGGCCTCGATGTGCTTCTGGTTACGTGGACGGTCGAGAACCATGACGGTAACGTTGCTGACGTCCTTACCGAGGATCTCTGCGGTGCATTTGATGACGTCCTCAAGAGGATGGTCCAGGGAGATGGGGAGGTCTGGGTTCTCCATCCATGCGAGACGGACTGCCTCTGGGTATGCGAGCTTGTCCATGTAGAAGGCAGGGATGTCCTCGAGCGCAGCTTCGCCAGACTCGTCAGGGATCGCAGCGGCGATACAGCTGATGGAGTTTGGCATGCCCTTAGAGAGGTTTGTGGTGCCGTCTACGGGGTCTAGAGCGATGTCGAAGCGTGGGGTGTTATCCTTCCAGTTACCGACTTTCTCCCCGAGGAAGAGACCAGGAGCCTCGTCCTTGATGCCTTCGCCGATGGTGATTTCACCCTGCATGTCCATGAGGTCAAACATGCCACGGATGGCATCACAAGCAGCGGCGTCGCCGAGCTCCTTCTCGCCCTTACCAAGCCATGGTGCGGCTGCGAGAGCGGCGCCTTCAGTTGCGCGGAGGAATTCGAATTCGAGTGTACGTTCTGGGTCTTTAATCATGATATTATGAGTTTAAAAAGTGGTGGTAAGATTATTGGTTAATGATCGACTTAAAGCGGGTGAGCTGCTCGTTCCAGACCTCGTGGTCCTGAGGAGTGTAGTGGATGATGTCGTTGCTACGAAGGATGAGCTCGCGGCCTGCCTTAAGGTCTGGGAGATCACCGAGGGCGATCATTTGGGTAATGAGGTTCCCGCAGGACGTTGCCTCGATGGGACCAGCGACGACCTCGCGTCCGGTGGCATCTGCAGCGTTCTGGGTGAGCATTTGGTTTTGGATCCCTCCGCCTCCCATGTAGATTTTGCCCAGCTTCTTCCCTAGGCTCTTCTCTACGAGGTCTGCGAGGACGTCGAAGGTGAGGCGGTACTTCAGTGCGACACTCTCACTAGCAATACGTAGGATGGTGCCCTTCTTCTCTGGGACAGGTTGTCCCGTGCGGCGGCAGTAGTCCTGGATCTTTCCTGGCATGTTGCCTGGGGTGGAGAAGATCGGGTCGTCCGGATCGACGAAGGCGGTGAACGGCTCTGCCTCGGTGGCGAGCTGTGCGAGGGCAGCGTAGCCGTAGTCCTCGCCCTCCTCGTCGCGCCAGTGGCGGCGGCATTCTTGGATCATCCAGAGGCCAGAGATGTTTTTGAGGAAGCGGATGCTGTTGTTGACGCCGGTCTCGTTGGCAAACCCTGCTTCCTGTGCCTCTGGGCTTAGGATGGGGTCGTCTAGCTCTACGCCCATGATGGACCAAGTGCCGGAGCTGATCCAAACATCGACTGCGTCTGTGTCGTCGGAGGAGGCTCCGATGGGGATACCACCTACGGCAGAGGCTGTGTCATGCTGTAGGGAGTTCACGACCTTGATGCCGGTAGTGCCGATCTTACCTTCTAGATCCGGCAGGGTGGTGCCGAGGATGGTCCCCGGGTCATGGATTTGCCCAAAGATGCGGCGCGGAATACCGAGCGCGTCGATCACATCCCACGCCCAGTCCTTAGTAGCAGGGCTGTAGAGCTGGCTGGTAGAGGCGATGCTGCGCTCTGTCGCCTTCTCGCCAGTGAGCCAGTAGGCGATGAGGTCAGAGATAAAGAGGAGGCGGTCGGCCTCGTGCAGCGCCTGGGACTTCTGCTGGACTTGGGCGAGCAGGTGGAGGCTGGTGTTATAGAAGGCGGGGCTGATGCCGGTCTGCGCGTAGATCTCCGCGGTCTTCATGAGGGAGTCTGCGGTGGCTTCCATGCCCTCGGAGCGCGTGTCGCGGTATTGGTAGGGCATGCCTAGGAGGTTCCCGTTCTTACTGATGAGGGCATAGTCACAGCCCCAGGTGTCGATGCCGATGGACTGCACCGCGTCCCCGTATTTATCCACCCCTGCGCGAATACCAGTGAGGATGTTACGATAGAGGCCAACGATATCCCAGAAGTAACCTCCAGGGAGTTCCACATTGTTATTATCAAAGCGGTGGAGTTCCTCGAGCTCGAGGTACTCATGGCTGGTGTGGCCTTCTGAGAAATCAGATTTACCAGCGATCACGCGGCCAGAGCCAGCGCCAAGGTCAACGGAGAGATAGACTTTCATGCGTTTAAGATTCTTTCGTAGGGGTGGTCGTTGTTTGGGTCTTGATGCCAGCTAGCTCATACTGCTTAAGGTCGGCAGTAGAGGCGGCATCATCGGTAATAAGCAAATCTATAGAGCTTGGGAAGATAAAAGCAAACCTTGCTTTCAGTCCCAGCTTAGTATGGTCCGCGAGGGCACAGGCCCACTGCGCGGATTGCAGGAGGTTCTTCTTGAGGCGGGCGCGTTCTTCATTCCCTTCTGTCCCGCCTTGCTTGAGGTCGATGCCCTTGCAGGAGAAGAAGAAGCGGTCCACGGTCATGAACTGCATCGCCTGCTCTGCCATATACCCGCCAAAGGAATAGCTCATGTCATCATACAGCCCACCTAGGAGGTAGAGCTTAACATTATCCATCGCGCTCACACGCTTGGAGACGAGCAGGGAGGTCGTCACGAGGCTGAACTCAATGTCAGTAGGGAGGTAGTCCACCATGGCGAGGGCGGTGGAGCTCTCATCTATAAAGATGGTGTCGTCCTCTGAGATGTAGGAGCAGGCGGTCTTACCGATCTGCTTCTTCTCTAGGATCTGGTTACTCTCCCGCTTATGGTGCTGGATCTCCTCCATGCTGTCCTTGCTACTCATGACTCCGCCATGGGTGCGCACGACTTTGCCGACCTTTTCTAGCGCGTCGAGGTCACGCCGAATCGTCTCCTCGGTGCACTTCAGCAGCTCCGCGAGATGCGAGGTCTTTACCGTGCGATGACGGCCGACCAGCTTAACGATTTCAATCTGTCGTTCTCGAGGAAGCATATTAATGAAGAGATAGGATCATGGATATAGTCCGTGGTGTGAGGGGATGTCGAGGAAAAAGCAGACATTTTCGGAAGAAAACAAAGAAAAACAAAAGGAGGACTGCTCCTGAGGCTCTGATTTGAGAGAGGTGAACCGCTAAAGACGCTCAATTGCGCTAAAATAACTAAGTTGGTGTTTTTGTGTTTTATTGAAGTGTTTTTGGGTATATTAGATTTTAAATGTCTTATTTAGTTGTTTAAAATAATAAGGTTTTAGCGCGATTTAGCGTCTTTAGCGGTTCACCTTCCTCGTGCTCCGTCTGAAGTGTGAGCGGCTCTCCAGCGTGGATATTTGGAGGTGTTTTGTGATTTCTTACGACTTTTCTCTTGCTAAATCCCTAGGAATGCAGGAATACAGTGGGAAGATCACAGGTAAACACAGAGAAAACCACATTTCTCGTCCGTTTGACTTTCCTTCCTTAAGAATTGATGCCCTATCTATCACTATGAGTAACGCTGCAGAGTTTGATTATGTCCATTACGCTTGGGACGACGCGGTCGCTGAGACCCTTACGCCTCAGGAGCGCCTCGTGTACCGCTCTAACATTCTAGGCGCGGATCAGCGGGTGACGAACACAGGCGGGGGCAATACCTCTGCCAAGCTTACGGAGCGCGACCCTCTGACTACCGAGGAGGTAGAGGTCATGTGGGTAAAGGGATCTGGCGGCGACCTTCGCACCTCTAAGCTCGAGAACTTTGCCTCCCTCTACATGGATAAGCTCCTATCGCTAGAGGCGATTTATGCAGGTGCCCCGGAGCGCGGCTGTAAGACTGCGATCGAGGACTCTATGGTGGAGCGCTATAACCATACGACCTTTAACCTTAATCCCCGTAAGAGCTCTATAGACACTCCTCTGCACGGGTACATTCCCTTCGCGCATGTGGATCACATGCACCCAAACTCGGTGATCTCGATCGCAGCCTCTAAGGATCAAGTCGCACTTACTCAGGCGGTGTATGGCGATGAGGTTGGGTATGTCGGGTGGCAGCGTCCTGGGTTTGACCTCGGGCTTGTCATGCGTGATGCGGTGCAGCAGCAGCCTGGTCTCAAGGGCCTGGTCATGGGGCAGCATGGTCTTATTAACTGGGCGAACGATGATAAGGAATGCTACACGCTCACCTTAGACCTCATCGAGCGCGCATCCCGCTACATTGAGGAGCGCGATCAAGGGGAGCAAACCTTTGGCGGGCAAAAGTATGCCTCATTGACTGAGAGCGAGCAGCAAGCTGTGCTCGTTGAGGTCCTTCCTTGGTTGCGTGGTCAAGTCTCTCAGCAGAAGCGCCTTATTGGCACCGTGCAGTCTGATGAGCGTATTCTGCGCTTCGTGAACTCACAAGATGCCGCCCGTCTCGCAGAGCTCGGGACCTCTTGCCCAGACCATTTCCTCCGCACTAAGATTAAGCCGCTCTACGTGGACTGGGATCCTACCACCCAAGACATTGCCGCTCTTAAGACCCTCCTGACCGCTGGTCTAGAGCAATACCGTAAAGACTACGCCGCCTACTACGAGGCATGTAAGCACGACGACTCACCCGCTATGCGCGACCCGAACCCCACCGTGATTCTCATCCCTGGCATCGGGATGATCGCATGGGGGAAGAATAAGTCCGAGAGCCGCGTCACGGCGGAGTTCTATAACTGCGCGGTCGAGGTCATGCGCGGATCCGAGGCGATCTCCGAATACATCGCTCTCCCGCAGCAGGAGGCCTTTGACATCGAATACTGGCTCCTAGAGGAGGCTAAGCTGCAGCGCATGCCTGCGGAGAAGGAGTTTGCCCGCAAGGTCGCTGTCGTCATTGGCGGCGGGTCGGGCATCGGGAAGGCGGTGTGTCACCGTCTGGCTGCCGAAGGCGCACACGTGGCGGT
>CAYWAG010000055.1:0-8676 GCA_964455925.1 uncultured Verrucomicrobiales bacterium
GTTCATCTGCGTAATCTGCGGATAGAAAAAATACAAAGTGAAAAATGTCGTGTAGTGTGAAAGGCGATGAGTCTCTCCCTGCATGAGGGCGTGGCGTTGTTGATGATGAGAGAAGCGTATTACCGTAGCGGGAGCGACTGAATGACTCCCTGACGGGGACGGTCTGAATGACCGCGCTCCGCATAAATCCAGTCGATAAAATCACATCCTTCTGCGGTTGACTTTTCTATCGGACGGGGACAGCGTCTGCCAAACTAGATCAAACAATATGGCATACGACTTAGTAGTAATTGGTGGCGGCCCTGCAGGATATGTAGCGGCGATTCGTGCAGGACAACTCGGCAAGAAGGTCGCAGTAGTTGAGAAAGAGGCTGCTGGCGGCACCTGTCTGAACTGGGGATGTATTCCGACTAAGGCTCTCCTCAAGAATGCAGAGCTGTACCAAACCCTGAATAAAAAGGCAGAGACCTTTGGACTCTCCTTCGATAACCTCTCCTTCGACTGGAGCAAGACGATCAAGCGCTCCCGTGACGTCTCCGGTAACCTTGCTAAGGGCATCGAGTTCCTCTTTAAGAAAAACAAGGTCGACTACATCAAGGGCTTTGGTGCGGTCATCGACGGCACTAAGGTAGAGGTCGATAAGGATGGTAAGAAGGAGATCCTAGAGACCTCTAAGGTTATCATCGCGACAGGCTGTAAGTCCCGTGAGCTTCCTCCCCTCCCCTTCAACGGTAAGACCGTCATCTCCTCTAAGGAGGCGATGATCCTGCCGGAGCAACCGAAGGAGATGATCATCATCGGCGCAGGCGCGATCGGGGTTGAGTTCGCTTACATCTACAATGCATTTGGCACAAAGGTGACCATCGTGGAGATGATGGATCAGCTCCTCCCAGTAGAGGACGACGAAGTCGGTAAGGAGCTTACCAAATCCTTTAAGAAGCAAGGCATCAACTGCCTCGTTGGCACGAAGTCCACCGAGTTTAAGGCGGACGATAAGGGTGTAGAGATCACGGTCGAAGATAAGAAAGGGAAGTCCTCTGTCCTCACCGCTGATGTCTGTCTCGTGGCGATCGGGGTGGCTCCAGTGCTGCCTGGCGGTACGCAGCCAGAGCTAGATGAGCGTGGCTTCATCAGTGTAGATGATACCTACCAGACCAGCATCCCTGGTGTTTACGCGGTTGGTGACATCTCTGGCCCACCATGGCTCGCCCACACTGGTTCCTTTGAGGGCACACAGTGTGTTGAGGGTCTCTTCGTAGAGGGGCACACCCCTCGTCAGGTGGGTAACTTCCCTGGCTGCACCTACTGTCATCCACAAGTCGCCTCTGTCGGTAAGACCGAGCGTGCGCTGAAGGAAGAAGGTGTCGACTACAAGGTCGGTAAGTTCCCGTTCCAAGCGATTGGTAAGGCCCAAGCAGCCGCTGACACCGAAGGCTTCGTGAAGCTTCTCTACGGAAAAGAGCATGGCGAACTCCTGGGCGCACACATCATCGGTGACAACGCTACGGAGCTCATCGCGGAGATGGGGCTAGCCCTGGAAGCTGAGCTCTGTGAGGAAGATCTGCACGGCACTATCCACGCGCACCCAACCCTGGCAGAAGCCATCCACGAGGCTACGCTCGACGCGGATGGTCACGCTATCCACTTCTAAGCCAGTCCAGCTCGCTTAAGAATTACCAAAAGGCGCCCTTTCTCAGGAAAGGGCGCTTTTTTTTGAGGGGAGAACACATCACACGACATTTTTTAATCCGCAGATTCCTTAGAGGGCTTTAGCGGGAGGGCTAAAATACGATAAAGCGATGTGGATCACGATAGATGGGGCGCATGATACGGATGGTCTGTGGGCGAACGGTCTTTCCCTCGGTCTGCTCGATGGCGGTGACGGAGTGGTTCGTAAACTCGATTTTAGTCTGTCGCTGGATCTCGGTAGTGGTGTGCGTCAGCTGGCGGAATGTTTGCCCGGTGCGTGGGTCCGTAATATATTGATAGTGCTTTTGCTCGTAGGTCTCGGTGTATTCGAGCGTGCCGCTATTCCCCTGTGCCGTGCGTCTGAGAGAGGTCTTAGTGGGCTCGCCCATAATGGTGAGGACTTCGCTCTCGGTCATGCCGATGGCGACCTCGCCCCGCTCGATGTAATCCTGGACTAACATTTGGCGGGTGTAGAGCTTCTGAAAGTTCTCGATAAAGTCAGGATCTGCACAAGTGAGAGCACTAGGAGCGATCCAGCCGACGATCTTTCCATTACGCCCCTGAGTGCGGATCTTAAAGGCGCGCTCATTGAATGCCAACAGCTCTGCGGAGCGTCCCTCTGTGGCAGTCCCTAGGCGGTTTTTCCCTTGCTTAGTAAAGTAGATCGCACGGCTCTCCTGTACGGTGAAGAGCAGCGGATCTGCGGAGAAGTCACTGGTATAGACCACGGTCGCGTCTTTATTAACTTGAGCACCAGCGATCCCTGTTAGGACGGTAAGGAGGAGGAGGAAACGATTCATAATAGAGAGGTATATTAAGGATAAAACGAGCAAGGTGGAGGTATTATTCAACTTTATTCACCACTATTCCGACGGGGCTGAATAGTTACCAAAGAACGTTGAAGGTGAAGCGGAGGTGATGTATAATGCGAGTATGAAGAGTGGCGGGTATGTACATCCATTTACAGACTTTGGGTTTAAGAAGATCTTCGGTGAACAGAGTTCGCTCGTATCGTTGCGTGCATTTCTCAACGCCTTGCTCCCGGAGGAGCACCAGATCGCAACCTTAGAGTTTCATAAGAACGAGTTCTCTGGGCGCACGGCTCGGGAGCGACGCGCGGTGTATGACCTGTATTGTAAGAGTAGCGAGGGGGTGTCGTTTATTGTGGAGCTCCAAAAGCAAAAGCAAACCTACTTTAAGGATCGCTCGCTGTATTACACGACCTTCCCCATTCAGCAACAAGCCCTGCAAGGGGAGTGGGACTTTAAGCTCCAGCCCGTGTATTGCATCGGAGTCTTAGACTTTCGGTTCGATGACCAGAAGACCGCAGAAGTCGTCCACCGAGTGCGCCTAAAGGATCAGAATAATGAGGTCTTTATCGATAAGCTCAACTTCATCTTTCTGGAGATCCCGAACTTCACGCTGACCCTGGAGGAGTGCCAGACGAGTCAGGATAAATGGCTCTATGCACTCAAGCATATGCATGCCCTAGAGGAAGTGCCTGAGGAGTTCGAGAGCGTAGAGGGCCTGCCCGAAGCCTTTGAGCTAGCAGCCATGCCCATGATGAGTGATCTGGAGTTCGCCGCCTATCAAGATAGCTTAAAGGTGTACCGTGATCTCAGAAATGTCCTGGATACAGCTAAAAGAGAAGGGCGAGAAGAAATGCAGGCGGAGGTAGAACTGGCACAGGCGGAGGCAGAGCAAGCACAGGCGGAAGCTGGTGAAGCTAAGGTGAAAGCAGAGCAGGCAGAGGCGGAAGCTGGAGAGGCTAAGGCAAAAGCAAAGCAGGCAGAGGTAAAGGCTGAACAAGCAGAGGTAAAGGCAGAGCAAGCTCTGGCAGAAGCGAAGCAAGCCAAATCCATGCTGGAGCAGGGCGTAGCCAAATTAATGGAAAACGGACTATCCGAGGCCAGCGCTCGTCAAATGCTTGGGCTCTAATGCCGTGCTGGCTGCACCGGTGTTACCGGCAGTACCGCCTGCAAAAATGCCACGGCCTGTGGGGTATCTCCATGCACGCAGAGAGAATCTACCTCGATGCTTAATGATGCCCCGCTCTCTGTGGTAATGGGGCGACCAGAGAAAAAGGCGTGGGCTTGGCGCTGGGCGACCTTAACATCTGAGTGCACCGAATGAGGTGCAGAGCGAGGGACCAGCTGCCCATCATCCATATAGCATCGATCCAGGAACCCCTCCCGAACATAGGGAACCCCCAGAGCATGCGCCGCCTGCTGTGCCTGAGACTGCGCCAGCACCATCACAGGTAATGGGCGCCAGACCCTAAGGGCCGTGAGAATCTGCGTGGCAAACTCGGCATCGTGCGCCATCTGATTATAGAGCGCGCCATGAGGCTTAATATAATCCATCTGCGCACCACGCGCCGCCAATATGGTATCAAGAGCTGTAAGTTGCTCATGCAGACTCCCAACCAGATCGGAGAGAGACATAGAGATGACCTTACGCCCAAAGTTGTCGCGGTCTGGGTAACTGGGATGTGCCCCCAGACGGCACCCATGCACGAGTGCGTGGTCGATCGCCTGTTGCTGATCCGCCACGTCACCAGCATGTGCCCCACAGCTAATGTTGACCCCACCTACATGGGGGATCAACTCGGCATCACAGGGTGCGCCTTCGCCAACATCAGCATTCAGGAAAATAGGCTGCGTGGCATCCATACTTCTATGTGACCGTTCTCAAACCCTAAGATAGGAGAGTAACCTAATCCTGCAGGAACACGTAGGATTCAGACTTAGAGCTACGCTCGTAGTAGGATTGGACGAGGTTCAGGTAGTTTTGCCACTTGCGGCCTGGACGTCCATTATCGAGGAGGAAGCGAGGGCAGTTTTTGTTTGGGGTGCGCACTCCTCGGCGTGGCCAGTGGTAGTGCGGCTTCACGTTCGCTAGGGGAATGTTGTGCTTATGCATGAGGTAAGCCGTCAGCTTAGCGGTGCGGTCGATGGTACGGTTAAGGCTATTCCCCTTATTCTCGCACATTTCGATGCCGATGGAGTAGCTATTCCCCGGACCTCCACGATAGTTCTCTGCGTGGTTCCCTTGCTCGTTCAGCGGGATGTGCTGCACGGCATGCTTCTCATCAGTCGTAAAGTGCCAAGACTTACTGCCCAACGCACCACGAGAGAGGGCGAGCTGGTGACGCCACGCATCGGCACCCTCGGAGGTGTTCTGCGTGCTGTGAATGGTGATGTAGCGCGGAGTCATCGGACGGTTCGTGCGGCTACGGGCACTACGCGGGAGGATGCGCTGCGAGACGTTTACACTCTTATAGAGCGAGGCGAGCTTACGGCTGTCTGCCCCTGCCTGCTGGCGCATGGGGAGCTGTGGGCGCTGTATCTGTCTAGCTGGTTGCGTCGCTACAGTGTATGATGACTGCTGAGCGGGGGGGCGCTGTATCGCCACCGCCTGGGTTACGGGCGGAGCCTGGTAAGCAGGGGTAGGAGTGGGAAAGTACTGCGGATGGGTGCTATAGCTAGGAGTATAGGCGAGCGCCGTAGGCGGAGTGTGGGAGCCTCCACAGCTTGAGACTAGGAAAGACAGCGCGCCTAGCCCAAGGGAGGAAAGAAGGGAAAGATGTTTCATGAGCAAAACTAGGTTTTAGACTTCGACTAATTCGGAAAATGGGTGAATGTTAGGATATTCTTCCATCTTTACGCATGAGTCAGAGCACCTTCCATACCACATTCATCCAAAAGATAGCAAGTGATTTAACTTCTTACTTAGATGGATCTTCCGCGCAGACAGTCGGGCCGATCTGCGAAAGTGGACGCTCTGCGATCATCGCTGGGCTGGTCGAGGCTCTCTCTGCCGAGGACACACAGGACAGGGCTACCACGCATTGGGTCGAGGTCAGTGACCCTCGGCTACGTGAACAGCTAGCAGAAGAAATACGGGGATGGGGCGTGCCAGCCGCCCTGTGGCCGCTGGAAGAAAACGCCCAGACAGGCGCATCCGCGCCAGAGATCTTACAGCGGCTCACCCTGCCAGAGCGCACGGTCGTGCTCGTGCCCCCACGCTGGCAGGAGGTGGTCGTCCCGTCGCCTGAGATGCTGGTGCAGCAAGCCCGCCGCATCGAGGTCGGGCAGGAGTTCCCGCTGCCTGCCATTCAGTCCGCCTGGAATCTCAGTGGCATGGAACAGGTGAGCAGTGTCCAACAAAAAGGGCAGTATGCGATCCGCAGAGGTATTATTGACGCCTTCCCTTACTCCGCCTCTGAGCCAGTGCGCATCGAGTTCCGTAGATCGGGTCCAGTGGACGCGGTAAAGGCGCTGCGCGTGTTTGACATTGAGACGCAGGTCTCGACTAGGGCACTGACCTCCTGGGAGTTTCACCTCACCGAGGGCGAGCAAACAGGCGTCCTACATGACTATACCCGCCCTGCAGATACCGTCATCACGCTGGAAGAGCCATCGGAACTGCTGGACGGCACGGCAGATGCCCCTCTGCGCTCCTACCTATTAAGCTCAGACCCACGAGAGGCGAGCCTAGAGGTGCAGGAGAGCCCCTTTACGATGCTGGACCCAGGGGACTTTGTGATGCAGGATGCCAGCCATAACCTCGTGCGGGACTACCTGCAGCAATGGTCAGATGCGGGCTGGCAGCTGATCTTTGCCTCGGGCATGGTGAGTGAGCGCGACCGCTTCTTTGAGATCATCGGGGAGGAATGGCGCACGCGCGGCGTGATCGTGGAGGAGAACACGATGCACACGCTGCTGCTCCCCCAGTTACAGCTCGCCCTAATTTCGCTCTCCGCGATCTTTGGGCGTTACCAGGCGCCACGGCGGATCTCCGCCCATGCCGAGTTCTGGCAAACCGCCGCCTCCCGCCATGCCCAAACCTCCGAACTCACCCCTGGTGAACTCGTCGTCCATGCGGAGTATGGAGTGGGAGAACTCCTGGACATCAGCTTCTCTGAGGAGGAGCAAGAGGAGCGCATCCAGATCCAGTATGATAATGGAGCCATCCTGGAGGTCCCCATGACGCAGTCTCACCTCGTAGCCAAATACGTCGGGGTGGGCACGGTAAAGCCGAAGCTCTCTAAGCTCGGAGACGCCCGCTGGTCTAAGCTCAAGGAGAAGGCCCTGGGATCTGTCATGGATTACGCCGCCCGCCTTCTGCGGATCCAGGCAGAGCGCGCTGCCGAGGAGGGCACCCCACACCCACCAGATACACGCTGGCTCTGGGAGTTTGAGTCCTCCTTTCCCTACCAAGAAACACCCGACCAACTCACCGCCATTGCGGAGACGAAGCAAGATATGGAGTCCCCCTACGCTATGGACCGCCTGATTTGTGGGGATGTCGGGTTCGGTAAGACAGAGGTCGCCATCCGGGCAGCCTTTAAGGCAGCCTGTGGTGGATACCAGGTCGCCATGCTCGCCCCCACCACAGTCCTGGCAGAGCAGCATTACCGCACCTTTTGTCAGCGCATGAGCGCCTACCCCGTTCGTATCGAGCTACTGAACCGCTTTCGTAAGCCCACAGAGGCGAGAGAGACGATCAAGGGGCTCGCCAATGGATCTGTGGACATCGTCATCGGCACGCACCGCCTCCTGTCTGACAGTGTCGAATACGATAACTTAGGGCTGGTGATCATTGATGAGGAGCAGCGGTTTGGGGTACGGCATAAGGAGAAGTTTAAGGAGCGGTTTAACCAGATCGACATGCTGACACTAAGCGCGACCCCCATTCCGCGCACCCTCTACCTCTCCCTCATGGGGGCGCGAGACATGTCCGTGCTTAACACCCCGCCGCTGAACCGTAACCCCGTGCAAACCCAAGTCCTAGCCTATGACGAGGGCGTGATCCAGCGCGCCGTAACAAAGGAGCTCGCCCGGGGCGGGCAGGTCTACCTCCTGCATAACCGTGTCAAAACGATCCATGATATGGCAGATACGGTGCGCCGCCTCGTTCCGCAGGCACGGGTCGTCGTCGGACACGGGCAAATGGAGCGCGAGGAACTAGAGGAAGTGATGCATACCTTTGTCGACGGGAAGGCCGATGTCCTCCTCGCCACCACCATCATCGAGTCCGGCATCGATATCCCCAATGCCAACACCATCCTCATCGACCGTGCCGACCTCTTTGGGCTATCTGATCTCTACCAGCTACGGGGACGCGTAGGGCGTGCCGACCGCCAGGCATACGCCTATCTGCTCCTGCCTAAGCGCGCTATGTTTACGAGTGATGCTAAGAAGCGGGTCTCCGCCATTAAGCAGTTCACAGCCCTAGGGTCTGGCTTTAAGATCGCCATGCGCGACCTCGAAATCCGGGGCGCGGGGAACCTCCTCGGCACAAAGCAGAGTGGGCACATCGCCGCTATTGGGTTCGACCTCTACTGCCAACTACTGAAGGAGTCCATCGCCAAACTAAAGGGCGAGCGCCAGGGCACACAATCCGACTGTAAGCTCAGGCTCGACTTCGTCACCTTTGCCGAGAGCCGGTATGTCGCCGGCGGCGGCACCTGCCCCGCCTTCATCCCCCGGGCGTATATCTCTGACGGCAAGGAGCGCCTCGCTGCCTACCGCCGCCTCTCGCTCGTAGAGTCTCTCGCCAGCCTTAAGCAGACCGTCGCCGAATGGCGTGATCGCTACGGTGCCCCACCAACGGCGCTACGCCACCTCGTTACGATCACCCGTATCAAGCTCTACTGCGCGATGGTGCAGGTCGATAGCCTAGAGGTAAAGGGCCCCCGCGTCATGATCTCCCGTAAGGGCGGGTTCATTACCATCGGGGAAGGAAGCTTCCCCCGCCTCACACGCCAAAAGCCCAGCCCCAAGCTGGATGAACTGGAGGAAATGATGAAAGACCTCACCGCTAACTTCAGCGCTGGATGATGGATATTACTCACATTACGGCGATAACCGTGACCCATCTTGGGCATGAACGCCAGAAGGTATACTATTATAAGGTGGAGGTGTTCCGACTTTATAATCGACGTCACCGCAGAAAAGAGGCTCAAGGACGTGGTATTCATCC
>CAYWAG010000056.1:0-3819 GCA_964455925.1 uncultured Verrucomicrobiales bacterium
GTTCTAGGCTGGTCTGGTCTGCGTTCAGCGAGCGGGTCGTGAGTTGGTGCTGCTGCAGGGCGGTTGTGGCGGACTCTAGGGATTCCGTGGCGTGCTCTTGCTGCTTTTGGAGGGCTTGCAGTTGCCGCTCGATGCTGGTGCTGTGCTGCTCTTGTTGTGCGAGCTGGTCTTGCAGCTCAGTGATCTCGTTCTGGACACGGAGGGTAGAGTGCCCTTGTTGCGCAGCACTGCCGCCATGGAGGAGCCCCGTGGGACTGAGGCGCTCGCCATCTACAGTCACGTAGGTATAGGTCGGGGCGGTCTGCTGTAGGTGGATGGCTGCCTGTAGGTGCTCTACTAACACCACTCCATCTAATAGGGCGCGGACGATGGGCTGGACCTCAGGAGGGCCACTGAACTCGATGTGATCACACAGCCAGCCGAGTGAATCCGCCGGCGCAGGTCCAGGGGGAGTATCCCGAACCATGGAGGAGAGTGCAGGTGCGAGCAAGGTCGCCTTCCCCTTCCCTGTCGTCTTTAGAGTCTGGAGGATCCGCTGGGCGGCCTCTGGCTCCTGCACGATGATCGCCTGCAGCGTGTCTGCCAGGGCGGTCTCTAGCGCAGGGATGTATGCCTCTGCCGCACGAATGCATTGGGCGAGCACCCCGGGAATGAGTGGGAGGTAGAGATCGGGATTATCCAGCCCGGCGAGAATGGATTGGGATCCCGCCCCTAGCCCCTCTCCGGACTGCAGGAGCGCCTGGAGGACTTCAAGCCGGGAGGCTGTCTTGGCGGATTTCTTCTGTGCCTGGCGCAGCGCGGTCTGTAAGGAGCGTTGCTCTTGCTGCTGTGCCTGGATACGTTGCTGCGCCTCCTTCTTATCCGTCTCTAGCTGTGGCAGCTGGGCATGATGCGTGCGGATACGCTCCTGGTGGGCTGTGAGCTGCGCGACAGTCCCTGCGAGGGTCTTCTGGTGGGCAGTGGTATCTGACGCTAGGGTGGTGAGGCGGTGATGGGAGTGTGCGGACTGCGTGCGGTAACTGTCGATCTGAGCACGGAGAGAGGCGAGCCGGCGCTCAATGTTGAGCTGTGTGGTTTCGGTGCTTTTTTGCTGCTGCTCGATCGCTTGGCGTTCCTTGCGGATAGAGTCTGCCTGCACCTTATGCTGGCGTAGGTGTTGCTCCTGTTCGGTGATTTTGCCTTGTGCGGAGGAGACTTGCTGAATGGTCTCCTGCAGGTCAGACTGCTGGTCGGACAGGCTTTGGTCGTATTCGCTGACCTCCTCTTCGTAGCGTTGGATCCGGGAGGCATAGTCTTCGCGCCGTTCGGCATTGAGCTTAAGCTGTTCCGTCGCCTGGCGGAGCGAGGACTGCGTCTCGCGCAGCAGGTGTGCGGTGCGGGCGGACTCCTCCTCTACCGTGCGAAGCTGTTGATGGAGTTCGGCGAGGGTCTTTTCACTGCGGGGGATGCGCTCTTCCTGGGTGGTGACCTGCTGCTGCAAGGAGTCTAGAGAGGTCTGCAGATGATTCCGCCCCGCGATGAGTTCGCGGTATTCTTGGTGTGACAGGTGGGTCTCTAGGGTGCGCACTTGCTGTGATAGGGCTTGATACCGTCGCGCCTTAGTCACCTGCCGCCGCAGGGTGTTTAACCGTCGCTCTTGCTCCTCTGTCACATCTGTGACACGCAGGAGGTTTGCACTGGTGAGATCCAGCTTGCGGAGCGCCTCCTTCTTCTCCTTCTTAAACTTAGAGATCCCCGCTGCCTCCTCAAACACGGCGCGACGGTCCTCTGGCTTAGAGGAGAGCAGCTGGTCGATCTTACCCTGCTCCATGATGGAGTATGCAGACCGACCGATGCCCGTATCGAGAAAGAGGTCATGAATATCCCTCAGGCGACAGAGGGTGTCGTTAATGCGGTACTCGGACTTCCCATCGCGGTAGACGCGGCGAGTGATGGCGACCTCATTATAATCTACTCCTAGCGCCGCCTCGCAGTCCGTTAGGTTCAGGGTCACGGCTGCCATCCCCGCAGCGCGGCGTGAGTCTGTCCCGTTAAAGATGACATCCGCCATCTCACCACCGCGTAGAGCCTTAGCAGAGGTCTCCCCCAGCACCCAGCGGATCGCATCTACGACATTAGACTTACCACATCCATTAGGACCAACGATGCCCGTGACGCCTTCATGTAACTCCAGGCGTGTCTTATCGGCAAAGGACTTGAACCCATGAATATCAAGAGACTGGAGGCGCATGGGAGCAGGTTACAGGCGTTAGAAGTCGAGCAGGGCATCTTCATCATGTGGGATGATGCCGAGGTCTGCGAGGAAGTAGTCTGCGGAGCGCAGAGCGGCTCCATAGAGCTGCGGGTTCACATTCAGGTTAAAGTCGATGTGACGCCCGGTTTCAAAGTCCACGAACTCGGCTTGATTCTTCTTTTTCTGCAGATTCTTCATGTAGCGCTCAGTCAGGCTAAAGGGGATGACGGTATCAGCCTTACCATGAAAGGCGATGGTCGGGGGGTAATCCTTCTCGATGAGTTCGCTAGGGCTCACCAGCTTCGCCATCTTAGGGTCTGCAAAGAGGTCTGCCCCGATGCCCTTAGAGGTCGTGTTAATGAGTGGCGAATATAAGATCTGAGCAGCAGGACGCGGGAGGGCATCCAGAATTCCTCCGATCTTCTTATGCCGTGAGCACAGATGAGATGCCAGTAGCCCTCCACCAGCATTCCCTGCCACCACGAGGCGGGACATATCTGCCTGGTAGTGATCTTGGTAGGTATTGAGGAAGTTTAGGAAGTTTCTGGCATCCTCTAGTGCCTCGACAGGGGTCGTCTGGTGGAACTCTGAGGTGCGGTATTCTACAGAGAAGGCGAGCATCCCACGACTGGCGAAGTGGAGGCAGTGCGGCGCGAACTGCCCGGTTAGACGTTGATCAAAGAGCCCGCCATGAAAGAAAATAATCACGGGGTAGCGGTGTCCTGGCGTCTCCACTGGCGCGGGGCGAAAGCAATAAGCCGAACATTCTCCCTGCTCCGTCTGGACGTAGGTATTGTATTCCGCGCGGCTTAATAACTCTTTTTCGCGTGCGTTGACGAGAAGATTGGATTTGTCAGAACTCATGCAATATTAGATTAGATCAGTTTTCTCTTCCCATCAGAGGCAAGCTCAGATGAAGTGTGAGAAGTGGTAAACCATCTGAATTATTTCTCTAATATGCAACGCATTTTCTTAACTTTGTTTCTTATTGCTCCTCTTACCGTAGGACTCGCTCAAACTCAACTCCAGCGCGACCTGGCTCGTTCCTACATTATTTGGCAACGTGCGATGCAGGCGCAGGACGTGCGCGCCTGGAGCGCCATCGTCGCGCCAGAGCGTCAGGTAGAGGTAAAGAACACGATCCTCTCTGAGAAAGGAGCCTACCCTAGCGATGTCTTTAAGGTCCCTGTGCAGCCGCCCGCCGTAAAGCAACTGCGCATGCTCAACGCGGAATCCGATGGCACGAACGCAAAGGCGGTCTTCTTTGGCAAGGTCGACTTCAATGTCGGTGGTGCCCCAGAGAATAATCTGCTGGTCGTCTCATACCAATCCATCGGCGGGCACTGGCGCTTCGTAAAGGCTGAGTATGTGAACCTCGCGTCCCTCCCTGATGTGCGTAAGCAGATCGAAGGCGGGGATTACTCCTACCTCTCTCATGCGGACTTTAAGCCCTCTGCCTATAACCGCCCCAGCCAGGTCGAACTCACCAGCCCTGCTCCTATTATTGCTAAGGTCTTCGCCTACTGTCCTGGGCGAGAGATCCGTGCCGTCGTAAATAATCGCAGCACGCACCTGTTCCAAAACAC
>CAYWAG010000056.1:3829-8436 GCA_964455925.1 uncultured Verrucomicrobiales bacterium
AGGAAAGAACACGATCAAGTTCCAGACTAAGAAGCTCCCCGGAGGGCTAGGCTCAGAGCCCCTGCGGGTCTGTGTCTTCCTCCTGTCTAAGGTGAATGGAGTCAAGCCGATCAAGGCATACGAATACCTCGTGAAGGAAGGCGCCTATGCCGCCGCCGTCCAGACCGCCAGCTTTGAGGTCACGCCTGCCATGATCGCTAAACTACAGGGTAAGTAATCCTAACTTCGGCATTAAGGGTAATGCCAGAACAGCTGGATCGCAGCGAGGCTGTATAAAGTCGCGGTCTCCGACCGTAATGTCAGAGCACCGAGTGATACGGGGAGAAAGCCTGCCTGCTCTGCGCCCGTGAGCTCGGCATCCGTGAAGTCCCCCTCTGGCCCCACTAACAATGCGACGACGGATGGTAATGGTAATGCTGATTCCAGCACAGAGCGGAGAGGAGCCGCGTTTTCGCGTAGGGATGCTATGAGGCGTAGGCCCCCAGCCCAGCTCACCTCGTTTATGCTTACAGGTGGATGCACTGTTGGGAGCCAGGGTTGCTTACATTGCTTAGCGGCCTCTAGTGCCAGGCGTTGCCATTTATCCGCCTTCTTCTGCGCTGCCTCACTGACCGCCACCGTGTTGGCGGTGTAGAGCGGCTGGATCTGCAGGACCCCGAGCTCGACCGCCTTCTGGATGATCAGGTCCATGCTTTTTCCCTTGGTTACGGCTTGGTAGAGCGTCACCGCAGTGGCGGGCGCGGGGTGCAGGGTCTCCGCATCACGCTGGAAGCACAGGATCTTCCCCTGCACATCTGTTACGGTGACCTGTGCCACGCGCCCCTGCCCGTCAAACAGTTCGATACGCTCGCCTCGGCGCACGCGGAGCACCTTAATGGCATGCCGCGCCTCTTCTCCGGTGAGCTGGTCTTGCGCCCAGCACTCTGTGGGATGGTAAAATCTTGCAGCCATGATGTTCTCCTATGGTTGAGCGAGCGTGAGGTCAGAGATCCAGCTCTGGCTTCTGAGCTTGCGGAGTGCCCCCGCCTTACGCTCATGTGTCTGATCACGGCACTCGGGATACTCGATAAAGATCGCCCCCATGAGGCGCTCGCCCGCAGGGATACCCAGATAAGCATGCAGCTCCGGAGTCCGTAAGATGCCTCCGCTCGACCAATAGTTGCCCATCCCATGAGCCGTGAGAAGTAAGAGAAGGTTTTGCCCCATTGCCCCCGTGGCGGCAATGTGCTCCTCCTCAGTCACGCGCTGCTTATCAGTCTGGGGCTGTGGGTGCTCAGGCAGCCAGGTGAGCAGCACCACTGCACTACATGCCGCTAGGAGCTTAGGCTCCTTAGACTGCACGCCTAGCTCGGTCTCCAGGTAGCGCGCCAGAGTGTTCGTATCTGTATTCCATAGGTGGTACGCTCTCCAGGGCTCCGCGATGTCGCGCTGACGTGGGTAGTGAAAAGGTGCCATCCCCGCTGTCTTTACAGCCTGGCGGACGATCGGGTCATTCACTGCTGCCACCTCAGCGGGGACAACAGTAGGATCCTGCACCGACCCGAGCACCTTCTCGGTTACTCGGGTCTGGATAAGGTCATGAATAGTCTCTGCAGATATCTCCATAGCGACCACTCATAGAGGAACCCCAGCTGAACCACAACTGGAATCTCGACTAAAGGGTCGCTCCGTATGTCGGGGGCTTATGATAGGTAAAGATCCGATCTGTGATACGAATGCTAGCAGGGTATTGCGGTAGCGGATCTGCGTTTGGGGGGCGGGTAATGCCCTGCCCGATCGTGTAATCCTCTGACTGCGACGTGGCAATGTTCACCCGCGTGCCCGGCTTAACCAGCGCGAAGAACTTAGGGGCCAGGTTCTCATGCATACGGATACATCCGCTAGAGCAAGGGTAAGGCTTTAGCCATCCCGTATGGAACCCATAACCGCTCTTAAACTCACACCAATACGGCATCGGTGTACCATGGAGCTTATACCCTGCCTTCTTATCCTTTAGATATGTCCAGTGCATATCGACAGGAGCCGAGAGGGATCCCTTATAGGCATAACCATGCGTGTTCGCACGGCGCTTAGCCTGCTTACTATAGATCGTAAAGTTCCCTCGGGGAGTCTCCTTCCCGGGGCGCCCAACGGATACAGGCATAACTAAGAGCGGCTTACTGCCCTCCATTACATAGACCATTTGGTTCGCCAGCGAGACCTTTACGCGCACCGCAGAGCTGTTGCTCGGCTTAGTGGCAGGGAGATCATATGCGCGGTATTTCGCTAAGAGAGCAGAGGTGTTATTACCGCCACCAGTGCCTGACTGTATACCACATGACGTGAGGAACGCCATGAAGCCTACAAGAATAAGTAGATGTTTCATAGACCCCTAGTCCTAGCGAAATTTCCCGATCTAGCAATAAAAAAGGCGCGACCAAGGATGTGATTTTATCCCAGGGAGAGCGACCTACTGCTTAGCAAAGATCTGCGTAGCGTAGATGGTGCCATCATCGGTATCGACATATACATCGATGCCAGTGTGCGTGTAATCCCCGATAATCGCCTCGAAGTGGCTCGTGGAGTCCACCCAGCCTTGCACAAAGGTACTGACGACCTCATCGGCATCAAAGTAACGAATCCCCCCGACGTTTTCCCCAAAGCTGTTATACCCGAGAGCAAAGGTTGCCTGAGCGCGATCCTCGTAGTTATCGTGACTAATCAACACAGGGCGTGCGTTTAGGGGCGCAACATCTGCCATGTAAACGTTATGATCTGCACACAGAGCGGCGATCTGGCTATCCTCGGTCAGCGGCGCCAGCCCTCCGTTGTTGGCGCGGACTTCATTAATCGCGACCAAGATGTCGGCAATGTAGGTCGCCTCATTTGCGGGGTCTGCTCCCGTTGTCCCAGTGGTAGTTTCCGTTCCAGTGGTCGATGCCGTCGTGCCCGTAGGATCATCCTCGATCTCATTAATCACCTCCTCCGTGGTAGAAGTAGAGTCGTCAGAGCCACCGCCTCCGCACGAGGTAAACATTGCTGAACTGAGCACCATAAATACGGAAGGCACTACACCTAAGAGACAAGAGTTGATCTTCATACCCGACAAAGATTGCACAAAACATAAAAACCATCAAGTATCAAATAAAAACAATCTAAAATAAAACCAAATAACAAATTTAAATAGTAATAAATAAATATTCAATCGAGGGCGCAAGATCGCAGCATATTCAGCCTAACCCTACTCGGGCATAGCTAGTGCTATGCGCTCCGGATGGCTGCACCACCATGTGAGCGAAGCGAATCCGGAGCGCACAGCACTAGCTGTGCCCGCACCCACAAGGCGCACCCACGGACTAGCCCACGCCTCAATGGCACAAAAAACAGGGGCAACGTCCTAAGAAATACCAATCCTACAGCTTGTATTGTGGATGGAAAAAATACAAAGTGAAAATTGTCGTGTAGTGTGAGTCTTGATAAAAAGCCTATCTAAAAAAGGTTGGCTCTGTTCCCAAAATCCGCTATTACTTCCTTACCTTGGGTCTCTTCCTGTCCGCCTGAGGTGTGGACTTATATACCATGACCGACGTCTTTCTTACACCAGCCCAGGCTACTGGGTGCTCTGATCTAGAGGCTCTCAATGATATGATCATCGAGGCGAACACCCTGCAGCACTCTGTCATCGACAGCGTGTTAGATGCTGAACTTGTCGATGAGGAGCGTTACCTTGAGGAGCTGGCTACCTCCCTAGCGCTTCCGTGGTTAAGTGAGATTCCTGAGGCGCAGCACCCTCTGGCCCTGCGTAATCTATGTAGCCCTGCGCTCTCCCTCCAGCACCGCATTCTCCCGCTGGCTCTCATTGGTGATGAGGAGGAGCCGACGGGGATCGAGATCGCGCTGTATGACCCGTTTAACCTCGTCGCCAGACAGGCCGTAGCACAGGCGCTGACCTTGCCAGTGCAGTGGCGGATGGCGTCTCGCCGCCGTCTGCACGATGGGCTCCGCCGTCTCTACGGTGTGGGGGCAGATACCTTTGCCGCCATCCTGGACGGGCGCGAGATGGACCTCAACAACATCGAGGATACGGACGAGGCGAATGTCATTGATGAGAACTCTGATGCCGAGGCCAGTGTCGTGCAGTTTGTGAACCAGATCATGCGTGATGCTCTCGACCAGCAAGCGACTGATATCCACGTAGAGCCGCTTAAGGACAACCTGCGGATTCGATACCGCGTAGATGGTAAGCTTATTGACATCGCGGTGCCCGAGAACATTAAGGCGCTGCAGAGTTCCGTGATCGCCCGCCTCAAGATCATGTCTAAGCTCGACATCGCCGAGAAGCGGCTCCCCCAGGATGGGCGGATCAACCTCTCCTTCGAGGGGCGCGGCATTGACGTGCGGGTCGCTACCGTGCCGACGGTAGAGGGCGAGAGCGTTTCCCTCCGTCTTCTAAACCAGCAGAAGTTTAACATCGAGATGCTGGGTATGGAGCCCTTTGTGCTCGACCCCATCCAGCGCCTGCTCAGCCTATCCAACGGGATCATCCTGATCACAGGGCCCACCGGCTCTGGTAAGTCTACCTCGCTCTACTCCTTTCTCAGCGAACTGAATACTGCCGACACCCGGAT
>CAYWAG010000057.1:0-8407 GCA_964455925.1 uncultured Verrucomicrobiales bacterium
TGCTCTCTTCGTCCGAGAAAAGAGCTTGCTTTTTCATAACCTATGGGGGAAGGCTTGCGGTAACTATGATTGATAAAATTCGTAATGTTGCGATCATCGCACACGTTGACCACGGGAAGACGACTCTCGTGGATGAGCTCCTAAAGGCCGGTGGCGCCGTAGAGGCCCACCAAGAGCTACAAGATCGCGCCATGGACTCCATGGACCTAGAGCGGGAGAAAGGCATTACGATTAAGGCTAAGAACACCTCCGTCCACTGGAACGACTACATCCTTAACATCGTAGACACTCCCGGACACGCCGACTTCGGCGCCGAGGTAGAGCGTGTCATGAAGATGGTAGACGGGGTCCTCCTCGTTGTAGATGCCTATGAGGGCCCACAAGCCCAAACCCGCTTCGTCCTCCGTAAGGCTCTAGAGAACGGCCTGAGCCCTGTCATCGTGATCAACAAGGTAGACCGTGACCACTCTGACCCAGAAGGCGTGCAGGAAAAAGTCCTAGAGCTCCTCCTAGAGCTCGGCGCGACAGAGGAGCAGTTTGAGTCCCCTGTTGTTTACGGAACCGCTAAGAACGGCTGGTTCGTGGATGATCTCTCTAAGGTCGACGGTGGTGGTGACTCCATGGAGCCACTCCTCCAGACGATCGTGGACCGTGTTCCCGCCCCAGAGGCCAGCACCGAAGGTGACTTCCAGATGCTTGTGAGCAACATTGACTGGGACAACTACGTAGGCCGGATCGCGCTTGGTAAGATCCAGTCCGGTAGCGTTAAGAAGGGCGACCCTATTTGGCTGTGTCGCCGTGATGGCACGCGGGTTAAGAGCTCCGTCTCTAAGGTCATCGAGTACTCTAAGATGGGATCCACCGAGGCCTCCGAGGGCATCGCTGGTAACATCGTCGGTCTTGCCGGGTTTGAGGATGTCGACATTGGTGAGACCATCGTCGGGTCTGAGAAGATGGAGGCACTCCCTACCATTAAGATTGATCCCCCTACCGTCCAGATGCAGCTCGCCGTCAACGATGGCCCGTTTGCTGGTAAGGAAGGTAAGCACGTTACCTCCCGCGCCATCCGTGACCGCCTGGACCGTGAGCTAAAGACGAACGTCTCGCTCCAGGTCCGTGATGGTGAGGAAGCAGGCTTCTTTAATGTCTCTGCCCGTGGTGCGATGGAGATCTCTGTCCTCGTTGAGACCATGCGTCGCGAAGGGTTCGAGGTGCTCGTCTCCCGTCCAAACGTGATCACTAAGGAAGTAGATGGTAAGAAGATGGAGCCATACGAGACCCTCTACCTAGAGGTGCCTGATGACATGGTCGGCGGTGTGATCCAAGCCCTCCAGCACCGTAAGGGCATCACCGAGATGATGGAACCCCGTGGCTCCATGACATACATCGAGGTCGTCATTCCTACGCGTGGCCTCATCGGGTTCGAGTTCGAACTCATGAACCTGACCTCTGGTCACGGGGTCATGTCGCACCTCTTTAAGGAATACCGTCCATTCATCGGACGCATTAAGACCCGCCAGAACGGAGCGCTCGTCTCTATGTCCCAAGGCACCGCCATGGCATACGCCCTGAAGCCCCTGGAGGAACGTGGCCGCCTCATGGCTGGTCCTCAGGACGAAGTTTACGTCGGTCAGATCGTCGGAGAATGCGCCCGTGCCGGTGACCTGGAGGTAAACCCGACTAAGGCGAAGAACCTTACCAACCACCGTGCCGCAGGTAAGGATGATGGTATGAAGCTCCAGCCTGCCATCAAGTTCGACCTCGAGCGTGCCATCGAATACATCGAGCCAGACGAGTTCGTAGAGGCCACCCCTCTCCACATCCGTCTCCGTAAGCGCATCCTGGATCCAGGCGCCCGTAAGCGCGCAGAGAAGGCCGCTAAGGAGCAAGGATAGAACCTCCCCCCTCATCAATCATCCCAAACACCGCCCCGTTGAACGAGGCGGTGTTTTTTTTTGACCCTCTCCTCCATAATTCTAGCCAACAGATAAAATCACACCCTTAAGCTTGTCACTATACAGGAGGTCTGACTCTAATGTGGGAGATGAAAGCGGATTGTTGTTTGATTATACGGTGGGTGTTCCTGGTTTTGGTATGGAGCGTGGGGGGCAGTGTAAGCTATGCGCAAGGGGAGAGCTCCACGGGAGATCAGCCGAATGTGAGCTTGGGGAACTGGATAGCGGGTGTGCCATCAGACCTGCAGGAGTGGGTGGACTGGGTAGAGTGGGATAAGCCGCGCGGTTGGCAGCCGGTGGATTACCGCGATAAGGGAAAGCGGGTCTCCGTGTGGCCTGCTGAGATGACGTTATCGGTGCGTAAGGATGGGGGGGAGTTTCGCCTACTAGTGGAGGTGTTTAAGGACTCTTGGCTACCGCTGCCTGGTGATGCCGAGAGCTGGCCTCTAGCAGTAAAGCGTAATAGCCAGCGATGTGCGGTGGTCTCTCGTAAGGGACGTCCTGTGGTCGAGCTACCCGCTGGAAGCTGGGAGGTAACAGGGCTGTTCCAATGGGAGGTGATGCCGCAAACCCTACAGATCCCGCGTGAGGTCGGCGTGCTGAGGCTGAGCCTGCTGGGGCAGGCGGTCCCCTTCCCTAAGTGGGGGAGTAATGGGCAGCTGTGGCTGAAGCGGTCTAGCAGGGAGGCTACGGATAAGGACTATCTGTCTGCTAAGGTGTACCGGAACCTAGCAGATGGTGCTCCGCTGTGGCTGGAGACAGAGATCGAGCTCACAGTGACAGGTAAGAGCCGGGAGGAGACGCTAGGGCATGTGTTACCTGCTGGCTGGCAGGTGGGGGTGATGACGGCACCCATTCCTTGTGCCATCGACGAGACGGGGCTACTAAAGGCGCAGGTGCGCGCGGGTAAGTGGTCTGTGCAGATCCGTGCCTTTAGGACGACCCCGCCAGAGACGATCGAGTATGCCACCGGGACGACCCCGATCGTGGCAGAGGAGTTTATCTCCCTGCAGAACCAGCCGTCGTTCCGCCTGATCGAGTTTACCGAGGTGCAGGCGATCGATGCGGCGCAGACGACCTTTCCGGATCGCTGGAAGGATTACCCTCTCTATCTGTGGGATAACACACGCCCCGTGCGGATCATCGAGAAGCTCCGTGGAATGGGGGTGCGAAAGGCTCCGGGACTATCCGTGGAGCGCAGCTTTTGGCTGGATGAGGATGGGAGCCAAATGACCTTCCAGGACTCCGTGCAGGGAGCTGGGCTGCGGACATGGCGGCTCGATGCAGCACAGGGGCAAGAGCTCGGTGCGGTCAAGGTCGGCGGGGAGAGCCAGCTGATCACGTATAACCCTACGACGGAGGCGATGGGGATCGAGGTGCGGGTGCGGAACTTAGCACTGGAGGCTGTGGGGAGAATGGCACGGATGCCGGAGATCTCCGCGACGGGGTGGCAACAAGGCGCAGACTCTCTGCGAGGGCGCCTCTACTTACCTCCAGGCTGGCGCGCACTCGCGGTGCTAGGGCCAGATGAGACGAGCGGGGACTGGATGAGCGCGTGGTCGTTGCTGGATGTCTTCTTCTGGCTCGTGTTTACGGTCGCCATCTTTAAGCTCTATGGGTGGCGCCTCGGCTTACTAGCGGCGGTGGCATTTGGGCTGGGGTATCAGGAGCCAGGAGTGCCTCGGGGGGCTTGGGTCGCCCTGCTCTTAGGGCTGGCATTCTTACGGGTTGTTCCTGACGGGCGTGGGCACACGTTGCTAAAGGCGGGAACGTATGGGGTGGCGCTGCTCTTAGTAATCGGGTTGATCCCCTTTAGCGTTCGGCAGGTGCAGCAGGCGCTCTATCCGCAGTTAGAGAACCATTCGGTCGTGGGCACACGGAGCTGGGACCGAGAGACTATCACTTCTTATAGTGCGCCAGCAAGTATGGTGGCTGAGGTTCCGGACTTTGGCTCTTCTAATGACTTTGGTCTTGGGTTTGGCTCTAATGACCCCTTTGCCAGCAGCCCAGCGAAAAGAGGGAAGAAAGGGTTTGAGAAAATGAACTTAAAGTATGATAGCAAGGCTAAGATCCAGACAGGCCCAGCGGTGCCCGAGTGGTCGTGGCGCGAGGTAGGGTTCGAGTGGTCTGGCCCTGTCAGTAAGACGGAGACCCTGAGCTTTGTGCTGATTCCGCGTTGGGCGCAGGCTGGAATTACTGTTCTGCGGGTGGTGTTGCTAGGGTTGCTCTTTTGGTCGTTACTACGTCGGGTGAAGGATCGGGCTGGCTGGGGGCTGCAGTGGCATAAGCGTAAGGTTAAAGCCGGCGATAAGTCCCTGCCTGAGGCGACAGGTGGGGCGGCCTCCCTGGTAGTGACGATGCTCTCCCTCATTGGGGCACTAGCAGTCCTCGCTCCCCAGCAGGCGGAGGCTCAGTTCCCCAGCACAGCGCTCATGAAGCAGCTCGGGGAGCGCCTAGAGGCGCTGGATGCAGGGGCGGATACACTCGATAGCCTCGCGTATATTCCACAGGTGGACCTGACCTTGACTGGGAGAAACCTGCGGATGGAGGTAGAGATTCACGCCACGCGGCGCACCGCAGTCCCTCTGCCTGGGCGCGTCCCTGGATATTCGCCTATCTCTGTAATGGCGGAGGATGGGAGTGCGCTCCCGACACTGCGTCGGGATGGGTTCCTCTGGGTCGTCGCAGAGGAAGGGACACAACGCATCACAGTGGACGCAATGGTGCCTAGCGGAGAGTGGACTTGGCAGTTCCTCCTAGCCCCGCAATACGTCCAGATCGACGCGCCAGGCTGGACGGTAACGGGGGTAAAACCTAATGGGGTGCCAGAGAAGCAAGTCTTCCTCGCCGAGCAGAACCGCAGTGCAGATCAGGAGGCAGCGTATGATCGCAAGGACTTTGCCCCCATCTTTCGCGTGAGTCGCGAGCTAGAGCTAGGGCTGGTGTGGCAAGCACGCACGGTGGTGCGCCGCTTAGTGCCCAGTAATAAGGCCGTCTCCCTGAGCTTACCCCTCCTACCGGGTGAGCGGGTGCTCACTCCGGGGCTAACGACTGATGATGGACGGATCGAGCTACGCCTCAGTGCTGGTCAATCGGAGCTCAGCTGGGATAGTGAGCTCGCTCCCGCCCCCGAGGTGCTCCTCATGGCGGAGCAAAATGAGCAATGGGTCGAGCAGTGGCGTGTGTTGGCATCCTCTGTGTGGAACGTCGAGCTGGGCGGGCTAGCACCGATCTACGAGGCGCAGGACCAGGAGATGACTCCAGTATGGTACCCATGGCCAGGGGAGCAAGCACGGCTACAGCTGTCACGACCTACAGCGATCGATGGCGATACCCTAACCATACGGCAGGCGATCCATGAGATTCAGCTCGGGGCACGCCAGCGCACCTCCTCCCTAAAGCTCGCGGTGCAGACCAGCCTGGGCAGGGACTTTATCCTAGGGCTAGCTCCAGAGGCGGAGGTCACCCGCCTCCTCCTGAACGGTAAGGAAACTCCCGTCCGTAGAGAGGGGCAGGACATCATCATCCCTCTGCACCCAGGAGAGCATAACCTCCGCCTCAGCTGGAAGACCCCAGGAGAGGTCGCGCTAGTGGCGCATGGAGATGCTGTCCAGCTCCCTGTGGACTGCGCGAACACGAGCACCATGATCCGCTATGGGTCGCAAAAGCATTGGGTCCTATGGACCGCGGGACCACAGCGAGGCCCCGCAGTAATGGCATGGCCCGTGATAATCGTGATCCTGATTCTGGGGGCCGCTCTTGGGCGTCTCCCCCACTCACCGCTACGCTCGTATCAATGGATATTACTGCTTCTAGGGCTCAGTCAGCTCCCCGCCGTAGCGTGGGCTGGCGTTGTCGCGTGGTTCTTCTGGACCGCGGGTAAACGCAGCACTATGATCCAGAGCCTCCCAAAGGCACTCTATAACTTAAACCAGCTCGCCATCCTAGGCGGAGCCTGCATCGTGGTCGGACTCTTGCTCGTGGTGCTCTACCAGGGGCTGCTCGGCACGCCTGAGATGCGCATCCAGGGAGAGAGCTCCTACGCTGGATACCTAGAGTGGTTCCAAGCCCGAGGCTCTGACCTAGCGCTACCGCAGCCCTCGGTCGTGCTCGTCTCCATCTGGTTCTACCGAGGACTCATGCTCCTGTGGTCCGTCTGGCTGGCATTCTCGCTCCTCCGCTGGTCACGCTTCACCTGGGACGCCCTCGGCACCGGTGGATACATTCAGCTGCCTAAGAAGCCCACAGAATAAACTTACGTTGATAGATTGTTTGTTCCCCCTCAGATATTCACCTGGTCAGGATAAGACTGGGGGAACACGCCCCGCCTAACGGAATTGGGTTATGAGACGTTGATCTGCCTGCACCAAATATGGGAGACCATAGGTGGTGTGCTCGCATTGGGAAATGAGAGCCGTGGGGAGGTCTCGTGCGAATACGGGCGAGCAGGAGGCGCAGGTCATGGCGATCGTGGCGACGGAGTCTACATCTCCGGTGAAGGCTATCGACTGGTGCAGAAGCTGAGATAGAGTGCTGGTCGTCATGATCGCGGTGAGGGCCGCCATGACGGTGGAGATCCCGTGGCAGGGGACGGAGCCTTGCCAGGCGTGCTTCCAGTCGTAATCTGGCAGGTGTGATGCCAAGTAGGTAGGGAGATCTGCTTTCGGCCCGATTTGATGGTAGAGAAAGTGGAGTATCAGAGCAGCTGCAATTGCGGAGTCCCGTCCCCCAGCTGTATCATGTGTGACCGCCGCTTGGATGCGGGCGTATTCGATCACGGTCTGTTCATCAGAGAGCAGGCCAATGATTGGCGCGCGCATAGCGGCTCCGTTTCTGTCACTGGTGGGGATCAGCCGCGCTTGTAAGTCCGCTCCATCCTCCACTTTGCCGAGGAGCTCCGCAAACCGCTTAGCATATCCCGGGCGGGGGGCTCGCTTATAGGTCTGGACGAAGGCCTGGGCAATATTATCTGGTGACCACTCCGCGCCGGAGAGCATCAGCTCAGCGAGCGCTAGCTGCATCTGGGTGTCATCGGAATACACCCCAGGGGAGACGTCTGTAAACTCAGGATGCTGCACATAGCGGAGGTTATTGTGCCGTTGCACATGATCCGCCGCAGCGAACTCAAAGCAATACCCATAGGCGTCTCCTATCGCGCCAAAGGCTAAGGGGCTGAAACGTGTTTCGAGGAGGGTGAGGTTATCTGGAAGGGAGGCGTTCATTATGATTCTGGGAGTAAGTAAGCCATGACCTCAGACCAAGTAGGGAACTGAGAACTCCCAAAGTGAATAAGCTCCCCTTCAAACTCTTCTTGCCCGCGCCCACTCTGGTGATCATCGATTAGATAAGCCCCTTTGAGCAGGGCCTTGTTGGGCGAGATAATGAGACGCTCGACATATGGCATCCCCAGATGCTCCTCTACCCAAACGCGTTTCTCCGTATAGCAAAGCGGATTACGCGTGGAGGGAGCGGTGAGGATGTAGGGATCATAGGGCGCGCTAGCGAGGAGGTCATGCATGGCTTCTAATCCCCCGCGTATGGGTGGAAGGTCTCGGAAAAATCCGTACTGGGACTGTGGGTAGGCGATGCCTGGACATTGCTGTAGCATGGCATCGCGGTGCGCCACGAAGTCACACAGCACGCCGTCCATGTCGATGTAGATGGTCTGGGTCATAGGTAAGAAAAGGGGGGGAGGTTGGGAAAATCTTAAGGAGGTTTGATAGCGAGCGAAGCGAGAAACCAGCCCTGAAAGGGCGATCCGATACCAGCGCAGGCCGATAGGCCTGCGTTTGGTGTTAGGAGATAACCAAGGCCTGAAAGGCCGGTGGATAAGCCTATCCCCAAACATAGTTTTCATCATATTCGATTCCGTATTTCTGGAGAAACTTACGGAACTCGGCTTGGAAGTCCTCTTTCTTATGATGTTCTTCTTGGTGGTCTATGTAATGAATCAGAGCATCTAAATTTTGTCGTCCCACAGAAAAGGCACCATATCCGTCTTGCCACCCAAAGTCTGCCAGAGTGGAATCTGTCGTCTTCAGCCATGCGGAAGTACCTGTTTTCACCTCGGAGATAAATTTAGACAATGCCATGGTTGGTGTAAGCCGTACCGCTAAATGCACATGATCCTCAACCCCTCCTATCCGATAGCACTCTGACCGTCTCTCCCGAATGAGGTTTGACATGTAGGGATAAAGGCGTTCACGCGTTTCAGCGGCCAGACAGGGCCGGCGATTCTTGGTGCTGAAGATGATATGGACGATGTTCTGGGAAAGGGACTGTGGCATGGATGACTTTATACGGTGAGCGTGTTGAGTTCAATGGGATTTGTAAGGGTTTGGCGGGGTGCAAGGGCGTTGCTTATCCGCCGGTCTTTCAGACCTTGAGGTGATTGTATGGCGGGGACACAGGCCTATCGGCCTGTGCTGGTATCGGGTCGCCCTTTCAGGGCT
>CAYWAG010000058.1:0-8291 GCA_964455925.1 uncultured Verrucomicrobiales bacterium
ATCAGCCCAGTTCATTTTAGCGCAATTTAGCGTCTTTCGCGGTTAACCACTCCTTTTGCCCCATCTGAATAGTTACTAAATGGTATTAATAGAGCGCGTTTGAGGTCCCTAGGAGGGGCGTGAGCTGGTGGAGGGTTTGACGGAGCGTGTCGATCCGGTTACGGAGGTCCACACTGGAGGTGCTAGCCAGACGGAGGCAAGCGAGCTGTGGGTCAAGCACGGTGTACCCTTGTTGCACCGGGTCGGTGAGCGGGTCTGATGGAGCACCGAGGACGTCCTGCCAACCCGCTACGTCGGGGTGGTGCAGCCAAAAAGTCGCTACATGGAGAGGCACGCCATCGCGCGAGAGTAAGCGCCACGTATCAGCTGGGCCTAAGTGCATACGCTCCCGCGTCAGACAGAGACCGTCACGAAAGAGGTCCAGCTGATTACTCAGCAGGCTCCACTCTAGGGCATCTCCATGCGCGATGCGCCCGGGCGTAAGGATCTCCAGGAAGCAGCAGATCGCCGTCGGGGCGAGGTGGAGCTGCGTGCGCTGTGCCATGGAGCTACCCCGCTGTGAGATAGAGAGGTCTGGGTAGAGGTCCAGGCTCGCGCCGTCGCCCACGGTAAACCGCTGGTGGATAGTGGCTTGTGCCCCTGGCTCCATCGTATGAAAGCGCGTCGCGCCGGGCTGGTTCAGCATCACCTGTGCGCCCGCACAAACCTCTACAGAGAAGTGCAGGTCATCCCCCGCAAAGAAGCCCGCAGTCGGGTTCACCACCTGTGTGCGCAGCACATCTCCCGTCCAATACGACTTCCCCACATGCGCCAGCCCTCCCGTACGACGACGGCTCAGGACGGTCTCGCCATTATCACGGCGCGTAAACTGGAGCTGGACTTCGGAGCGGATAGAGTGAGCAGTAAGCATAGTAAATAGTGGTAAGCACTTCCTAGCGAGGACAAAAACGCTCGCAAGATAACAACCAGCCGATAGAATGGAAAGGCTTAATCGTCCCAGTGATCAAGACTCATCCCGATTTAAGCCTTGCTGATAAGAAGGCGAAGTCGTATAAATGGAGTCATGGGTCATAGTGAGATTAGGGAGTCAACTAAGCAGTCGCTGCTTGAGAAAGTCGCAACTCAAAATTACAAGAAATACCTCGTTAAGCTTGATATTATTAAGGTGAGGGGATTTCAAGATCAGGGAGTAAAGTTTGACTTCCCGGTTACAGCTTTAATCGGTGCGAATGGGAGTGGAAAGTCCTCTATTCTGGGGGCGGCTGGCTGTGCATATAAGCAGATTCGCCCAAGCTACTTCTTTCCTAAGAGTGCGATTGGGGACGAGAGTATGGCGGACTGGCGAGTGGAGTATGAGATCGTGGACAAGTGTAAGAACCCCAAAGGAATCTTACGCCGTAATAGTAACTTTAAGCGGGCAAAATGGAACCGCTCTGAGGTCTTAGATCGCCATACTCAGTTCTTTGGGATCGAGCGCACGGTGCCAGCGGGAGAGAAGACCAAGTTCGCTAAACTTATGCGCTCTACTTATAACCTTCAGGGACAGCTCAGTAATATTAATGCGGAGATCGCTACTCAGACTCAGCACATCTTTGGGAGAAGCGTAGCGGCGTATCAAGTCGCAGCTCTACCGAACGATGAGTTCTTCGTAGGAGACAATGATGGGGTGAAGTACTCTGAGTTTCATTTTGGCGCGGGGGAATCTTCCATTATCCGCATGGTGACTGAGATCGAAAACGCTCCAGATAACTCCTTAATTTTGATCGAGGAGATAGAAAACGGGTTACACCCCGTTGCCACGCGTCGTATGGTAGAGTATCTAATGGATGTCGCGCAGCGTAAGGGCGCACAAGCCATCTTTACAACGCACAGTGACTACGCGCTAGAGCCTCTGCCTAAGGAGGCCGTCTGGTCATGCGTTAACGGTAAGGTTACGCAAGGGAAGTTAAGTGTGGAGGCTCTCCGGAGTGTTTCGGGGCGCGTCGATAAGGAGGTGGTCATCTTTGTTGAGGACACCTTTGCGCAGAAGTGGGTGGAGTCTATCCTCAGGACGCATCTTAAGGACGCTTATGAGCAAGTCGCTGTATATCCTACCTCGGGTGACGGGAACGCAGTGAAGTTCCACCGGGAGTTTATCGCAAACCCAGCGACGAACTCAAATTCACTCTGTGTTCTGGATGGGGACTCAGCCACGCCAGAGGCCCCCGAATCTAATATTATTAAGTTACCTGGAGCCCAGCCTGAGCTCTCTGTATTAGAGAATGTGATTTCACACTTATCGACAGACATTGCGATTTTAACGGTGGCCTGTCAGCTCTCTCCTGAGGCGCAGGATAAGGTTAGCCAGGTGATCGACTCGGTCATGGCATCGAACCGAGATCCGCATTTGATCTTTAACCAGATCGGGATGAAGCTGGGCTTCATCCCAGAAGAGGTGATTCGTGGAGCGTTTCTGAGCCGCTGGGTCGCTCGAAACCCTGAGTTTGTGACCGCTCTCGGTAATAGAGTTCAGGAGCTTATCGATTCTGCCTCAGCGTGAGGGCGCCTTAGTCTACCGTAGGCAGGGTTGCTAAGAAGAGTTGCCACGAGGGGAGAAGTCGCTATAGTGCGGGCATGAGTAAGCTCCCTCTCCCCACTGCATCCTCCGGCCCTGTGTCTGAGGAAGACGTTATGGACTACTTCTTCCAATGGCTCCGCGATACTGGGGTTCAGCCCTATGATCACCAGGAGGAGGCGATCATGGAGCTGTTCTCTGGGCGGAATGTGATCCTTAACACGCCTACTGGATCTGGTAAATCGTTGGTGGCGCTAGCGGTGCACTTTCGCGGGATTTGGCTGGGACGCACGACGTATTACACCGTTCCTATTAAGGCACTGGCGAACGAGAAGTTCCTCTCCCTCTGCCAGACCTTTGGGGCGGAGAATGTGGGGCTAGTGACGGGTGATGCCTCTGTGAATGCAGATGCTCCGATCATATGCTGCACGGCGGAAGTGGTGGCAAATATGGCACTGCGCGAGGGCTGCGAGGCGCGCATTGATGACCTCATCATGGATGAGTTTCACTACTACTCGGATCGGGAGCGCGGGATCTCATGGCAGGTGCCGCTCCTGACCTTACCGCAGACGCGGTTTTGTCTCATGTCGGCGACGATCGGGGAGACCAGCCGGTTTGAGCGTGATATGACTGATCTCACCGGCGCGCCGACCGTGCTCGTGCAGTCGGACCAGCGCCCCGTGCCCCTCGTGTTCGACTACTCAGAGACGCCACTAGAGGAGAATGTGGCGGAACTCGTCGCGGCAGACCGCGCCCCGATCTACCTGGTACACTTTACCCAAAACTCCACCGCCACCACTGCCGGTAACCTCGTCTCGCGGAGCTTCCTGACTAAGGAGGAGCGAGCACAGGTGACGGAGGCACTGATCGGGACGAGCTTCTCGTCGCCCTATGGTAAGGAGCTACGCAGATTACTCTCTAACGGCATAGGGGTGCACCATGCGGGGCTACTCCCAAAGTACCGCATCCTCATAGAGAAGCTAGCACAACAGGGGCTACTGAAGGTCATCTGTGGCACCGATACACTGGGCGTGGGCGTAAATGTCCCGATCCGCACCGTCATCTTCACCCAGCTCTGCAAATATGATGGAGAGAGGACTAAGATCCTGACGGTAAGGGACTTTAAGCAGATCTGCGGGCGCGCTGGGCGCCGTGGGTTTGATGACATCGGATATGTCGTCGCGCAGGCACCGGCACATGAGATAGAGAACAAGGTGGCACAGGCAAAGGCGGCGGAGAAAGCCGCTAAGGGGAAGAAGGTCAAAAGCCAGCCTAAGAAAACCGCCCCCGAACACGGATACGTGCATTGGAGCGAGGATACGTACCGCAAGCTCATTGATGCCCCGCCAGAGCCGCTGGTCTCCTCCTTCCGCCTACGCCAAAGCATGCTACTAAACATCCTGTCCCGCGAAGGCGAGGACGGGTGCGCCGCCCTGCAGAAGCTCATCGCAGACTGTCATGAGCAGGATAAGAATAAGAAGCAGCTCAGCAAGCACGCCTTTAAGCTGTTCCGGGGGTTAGTGGACTCTAAGGTCCTCCGTATCATCCCGCCTGCCGAGCGCCAGCACCCTAGCGATAAGCTCCGCCCGAATATGGATCTGCCCGAGGACTTCTCGCTGAACCAGGCCCTAGGGCTATGGCTCCTAGAGGTGCTCCCCCTGCTGGATATGGACGCTCCGGACTACTCCCTGCAGCTGCTCTCCTGTGTGGAGTCCGTGCTGGAGGACCCGCAGATCATCCTACGCGCGCAGACTAAGCGGGACCGCGACCGCCTGTTCCAGCAGCTCCGCGACGAGGGCGCCAGCTATGAGGAGCGCATGGAGCGCCTAGAGGAAGCAGACTACCCTAAACCCGGGAAGGACTTCATCTACGACACCTATAACGACTTTATCGGTAAGAACCCATGGCTCAAGGAGCACAGCATTCGCCCAAAGTCCATCGTGCGCGAGATGTTCGAGGACTACATCGACTTCCCAGACTACATCCGCACCTATAAGCTAGAGCGCACCGAGGGCGTCCTCCTCCGTCACCTCTCCGAGGTCTATAAGGTCCTCACCCAAACCATCCCCTCCACCGCCAAAACCCCAGAAGTCACCGAGGCAGAGGAATTTATCAACGACATCCTCGATGCCACGGACTCCTCCCTCGTCGATGAGTGGAAGACGCTCAACGACCCAGACTATGACCCAGAGGCGGAGCGCGAACGCAAGCTCGCCGAGCGCCGCGAGATCCCCCTCACCCGCCGTAAGGCGGAGTTCGCCGCCCTCACCCACCGCACCATCCTTAGCTTCCTTAAGGCATTCCGCGACGAGCAATGGGAGGAAGCCTTTACCTACATCCAGCCCACCGCCGGCAACGGCGTCACCTGGGAGGTCGGCCACTTCGAGGACACCATCGACGACTACCTTGATGAGTTCGCCCCCTACAGTCTGGACCCCGAGGCACGGAACAAGAAGCACCATCACCTCCGCGAAGACACCGCCGATGATGGGGCACGCCTCCTGCACGTCACCCAAACCCTCTGCGACCCAGACCTCGAACTCCTCTGGTCTGCCACCTTTACCATCAACCTCGATCAGACCGACACTACAGGCGAGATCCACCTCACCTTTAATGGGTTCTTACGAGCGGATGACCTGTAGAGCGGGGGGGAGCGATACGGCTCTACTCCACCTCGGCCTTATCAACATCATCCCGCAGGTTAGCGATGATGTATTCCTGGCGGTCTGGAGTGTTCTTACCCATGTAGAAGGTCAGTAGCTCACGGAGCTTCTTACCCTCCTCCATGTTCACGGGGTATGTGCGCATATCAGGCCCGATCATAAACCCAAACTCGTTTGGCGAAATCTCACCCAGCCCCTTAAAGCGGGTGATCTCTGGGTTCTTGTTCAGCTCCTTCATCGCCTGCTTACGCTCCTCCTCATCGTAACAGTAGATCGTGCGCTTCTTATCACGGATCCGGAAGAGGGGGGTCTCTAGAATATACACATGCCCATCTCGCACGAGCTCGGGGAAGAATTGGAGCAGGAAGGTCAGCAGCAGGAGCCGAATGTGCATCCCGTCCACATCGGCATCCGTCGCTACGATCACCTTATTATACCGTAGGTTCTCGATGCCGTCCTCGATCCCCAGCGCCGCCTGTAGCAGGGCAAACTCCTCGTTCTGATAGATGACCTTACGGTCAAGCCCATAGGTGTTGAGCGGCTTCCCTCGGAGGGAGAAGACCGCCTGCGTCTCCACATCGCGGGACTTCGTGATCGACCCTGAGGCGGAGTCCCCCTCGGTAATAAAGATCATGGTCTCCTCCGCGCGCTTATTCTTCGTGTTATAGTGGAACTTAGAGTCACGCAGCTTCTTATTATGGAGCTTCACTTGTTTAGCGCGTTCCTTAGCCACCTTCTGGATGCCCTTTAGGTCCTTACGCATCTTCTCGGCATAGAGGATGCGCTTTTGGATCTCGTCGGCGACATCGGTGTGTTTATGCAGGTAGTTATCCAGCTTCTCCTTCAGGAAGTGGAGCACAAAGGTACGCATGGTCTCGCCCTCTGGCGAGATATGAGTGGAGCCGAGCTTAGTCTTAGTCTGTGACTCGAACACTGGCTCCTGGATACGCACCGCCACCGCTGCCTCCAGTCCATGCCGGATGTCAGATGGGTCATATTGCTTCTTATAGAAGTCTCGCAGCACCTTTACCACTGCCTCCCGGAAGGCGGCTTGGTGCGTGCCTCCCTGGGTCGTGTTTTGACCATTCACGAAGGTGTAATAATCCTCCGCCGCCTCTTGCTTATGGGTAAAGACGATCTCGATGTCCTCGCCCTTAAGATGGATCGGCGCATACAGAGCGGGGTCTGCCATCTCCTCTGTCAGGAGGTCTAGGAGCCCGTTCTTAGACTTATACCGCTTACCGTTGAGCTTGATCGTTAGCCCGGGGTTCAGATACGTGTAGTAGCGGCACATGCGCTCGATGTAATCCATGCGCACCTTTATGTGCTCTGGGAAGACCGAGGTATCGACCCGAAAGGCGATCATCGTTCCGTTAGGTTGCTCATCCGCAGACGGCTCTGGTGCCTCTGCGATGACTTCCCCGGCAGAGAACTCGATGGCACGCGTCTCGCCCTCACGCCAGGCTTGGATATAAAAGTACTGCGACAGGGCGTTTACCGCCTTTATCCCCACACCGTTCAGCCCCACCGCCTTTTGGAACGCCTCGGAGTCATACTTTGCCCCTGTGTTCATCTTAGCGGCGCAGTCATAGAGCTTACCCAGCGGGATCCCGCGGCCATAGTCGCGCACCACGATCTGACCGTCCTTCTCATTCACATTTACGAGGATCTCCTTACCATGCCCCATCATGTGCTCATCGATGGCATTATCCACCACCTCCTTCAGTAGAATATAGAGACCATCATCCGACGACGACCCGTCGCCCAGCTTCCCGATGTACATCCCAGGACGCTTCCGAATGTGCTCCTTCCAGTCTAAGCTGCGTATATTATCTTCCGTATAAGTGGCGGCCATATCTCTCTCTTCTACCGCCCATCATGCCGTGCTTATTCCCTGCTGGCAATGAGAAAAAGCCCAAAAGTACTCAGGAACACACTTACTCTACTTATACAAACGGAAGGAGGATTACTCGACCTCATCTCCTACCTTCGTGAGGCGGATCTTATCGAGTGGTAGATCGTAGGTTTGATCATCCTCCTCCTTGATGAGCTCCTGTAGGTATTGCTTAGTCTGCACGAACTCCGGGGAGGACAGCTGGCTGAAGTCTCGCGGACGCTGGAGCGGGATCTCTACGATCTCACCTAGGCGACCAGGGCGGGGCTTTAGGACGAGGATACGATCTGCTAGGTAGATCGCCTCATCTAAGTCATGCGTGATAAACATGATGGTTAGGTCGATGTGCTTCCAGAGCTGTAAGAGGTAGCTCTGCATCTTCGCCCGCGTCTGTGGGTCCAGCGCCCCAAAGGGTTCATCCATGAGCAGCATGCGGGGTTGGTTCGCCAAGGCGCGCGCGATAGCGACGCGCTGCTTCATCCCCCCCGATAACTGATGCGGATAGTGGAGCTCAAACCCCTTCAGACCCACCAGCTCCAGCCATTGCAGGGCTTCTCCCTCCGCCACGGTCTTAGTATGCCCGTTCTCTAGGAGCCCAAACATGACGTTCTGCATCACATTTAACCACGGAAACAACGTATAGCTCTGAAACACCATCCCTCGCTCCGGCCCCGGGCCTGTCACAGGTGCCCCATCAACCAATATCTGCCCTGAGGTCTGTGTCTCTAGCCCCGCTAGCGCGCGGATCAACGTAGACTTACCGCAGCCTGATGGCCCGATGATGCAGACAAACTCGCGGCGATGCACATCAAACGATACATCCTCCAGCGCGGTCACCTTCCCCTTACCTGAGCCAAAGACCTTAGTCACGTTCTGCACCTGCAGCAGCTTCTCCCGCTGATAGATCTCGGCAAAGCGGGCAGGGTCGGGAGCGGGTAATACAGGCATAAGGGGGGAGAAGGAGAGTTCCCCCTACTTAGAGCATACCCTGCCCCAATGGTCGAGCACGTATTTCCCCGCTTATTATTAGCGGCTCACATTACAAATGTGGCGAACGCCTTTTTTAGGGTGTGCCATATGTCATGAGATTTACTCCGAAGGTTCTGGCGGATCTTCCTCCTCTTCCTCCCCTAGTAGTGCATCGATTATTTCTTCGGTGGTCCGTTCGCTTGCCATCCTT
>CAYWAG010000059.1:0-8188 GCA_964455925.1 uncultured Verrucomicrobiales bacterium
ATTCAGGTGGGGCTGAAGGAGTGGTTAACCGCGAAAAACGCTAAATTGCGCTAAATTGAACTGAGCTGATTGCATGATCAAAGCGAGGTCTCTTGTAGTTTGCTTTAAGGAAGGCGTAGGAGCAACAGGGCGAGTAGGCGTTAATTCTGTGAATTCTTGCTCTGTGACTATTCTGGTTCACTCGAATATGCTCGTGTGGCACGTAATACGATGATGCACTAACATGACGGTTTGAGTTCCTCTCTTTTTTAGCGGAATTTAGCGGCTTTCGCGGTTTAAATATTCTGCTACCCCCACCTGAATAGTTACTTCTGGGGAGGGTATTAACTCCACTCTGCGAGCTTGCGCTGGAGGGTGCGGCGGCTGATGCCTAGTAGGTCGGCGGCCTCGCTCTTATTATCCCTGGTATAGTCGAGAGCGGCCTCAATGGTCTCACGCTCGATGTCACTGAGGCGGAAGCGTAGCTCTGGGGAGACGTCTTCGCGCCCTGTGCTCGGGGCATCGCGGCGGCGGCGTGATATGAGTTCGGCAGGTAGGTTCTCTGGGAGGATCTCCTCCCCGGTAGAGAGGATCGCAGAGTTCTCCAGGACCGCAGAGAGTTGGCGCACGTTACCGGGCCAATCTTGGGCCTCCATGATCTTCATTGCCGCTGTGCTGAGCCGCTTGTTCCCTAGATCGTTCTCATGCGTGACCTTGCGGAGGAGGGCGCGGACGAGGAGAGGGATGTCCCCATGGCGTTCACGGAGAGGCGGGGGGGAGATTTTGACAACATTCAGGCGGAAGTAGAGGTCTTCACGGAACTCACCATCTTCCACGAGCTGGGCGAGAGATTTGTTCGTAGCAGCGATCACACGGGTGTCTACTACGATCGTCTTATTCGACCCGACACGCTGGATCGCGCGCTCTGAGAGGGCGCGAAGGAGTTTAACCTGCAGGGCGGGGTCAATCTCCCCGATCTCGTCCAGAAAGAGGGTTCCCCCTGATGCCTCCTCGAACCGCCCTACTCGCTGGCTCTTAGCATCGGTAAAGGCGCCCTTCTCGTGTCCAAAGAGCTCGGACTCCAGGAGTTGGCTGGGGAGAGCAGCGCAGTTCACAATAACGAGCTTATTACGTCCAGAGAGCTCGTGCAGAGAGTGCGCGATGAGTTCCTTCCCCGTGCCGGACTCCCCTTCTATCAGCACCGTGGCCTTAGTCTCTGCGACTTGTCGGATGAGGGTTTTCATCCGCGCTACCTGGGGGGATGACCCGATGATGGCATCGAGCGCGGAACGGGAGGGGGTGGTAGCTTTCTCTAGGGTTTTGACCTGCTCTATGAGCACCTGGTTCTTCTTCTCCACGCAGCGGGTCTTATACGCCCGCAGGAGGATCATCTCGACTTCATCGAGGTTCAGCGGCTTGGTGACAAAGTGGAACGCCCCAGCCTTCACCGCTGCGACAGCGGTCTCCACCGATCCGTATGCAGTCATGACGACACAGGTGGGGGCGCGATCCTTAGTCTGGCACTCCTTAACGAGGTCCATACCGTTCTCCGCCCCGAGCCGTAGGTCGGTGAGTAAGACATCGACCTGCTCTGCGCTTAAGATCTCACGCGCTCCGTCGAGGTCTGCCGCCCCATAGCAGTCGAACCGCTCCTCGAGCGCCTCTAGGAGACCTTCACGCGTGGCGGCTTCGTCCTCTACGATGAGTAAGATGGGGCGTTGCATGGGAGAATAGGGAGGGGAAAGTTCGGTCGCTTACAGTTGGTGACAGAAGGTATCATCCGGCTGTAACGAGCGAACGAACTCAGTCATGAGAGCGATGGTCTGCTCAATGTCAGTAGGATCCGCCATTTCGACAACCGAGTGCATACAGCGGAGTGGAAGCGAGACGAGTCCGCTGGGCACGCCCTCACGCGTGACAAAGATGCTATCCGTATCAGTGCCAGAGTAACGGCTGGAGGACTCATGCTGGAGCGGGATGCCCTGCTCCTCTGCGTTCTGGATCAGGCGCTCGACGACTAGTGGGTGGTTACACGTGCCGTGCGTGACGGTCGGACCGCCACCGAGCTTCACATCACCGTGAATGGCGTGGCTGATGCCAGGGGTATCGGTGGCATGGGTGACATCCAGACAGAGGGCGACCTCTGGCATGAGGCGGTGCGTCGCCATTTGTGCTCCGTGCCCACCAATCTCCTCTTGGACCGCGTTCAGGCAGACCACGGTAAACTCTGGGGTCTCGCCCGATGCCGCGAGGTTCTTCATGACCTGTGCACAGATGTATCCGCCGATGCGGTTATCGACCGCGCGCGCCACGAGCTTACCGTTTAGCTCAAACGGGCCATCCTCATAGATCGCAGGGAGCCCCACGCGGAGCCCTAACTCCTCTGCCTCACGCTTACTGCTAGCGCCCACATCGACCCACAGCTCGTGGATCTTAGGGCTCTTCTCGTTCCCTAAGGAGTCCTTACGCAGGTGAATGGCAGTATTACCGATGATCCCAGTGACATCCCCTTTAGTCCCGAGGATGCGCAGGCGACGACCACGGGCGGTGGCGGTGTCACTGCCCCCGATGCGGTCCAGGCGCAGGAACCCGCTGTCTGTAATCTGCTTAATAATATAGCCGATCTCATCCGCATGGGACTCTAGCATAACGACCTTATCCGACTTCCCCTTTAGCGTTGCCCAGGTGGAGCCATATGCATCGCACTCGATGCTGTCTGCGTAGGGCTTCAGGTAGTCCGCCCATACGCGTTGGCCTGGCATCTCAAAGCCCGTGGGGCTGGGGGTAGAGAGGAGATCAAAGAGAAAGTCTTGGTCTGGAAGTTTCATATACACCGACTCTATGACCATCCCCACTGCGATGACCAGTAATTATTGCGCCTCTCTCTCCTCTATCTGGAGCACCAGCTCCATAAGCCGGAGGTCACCGTATGAAACCTCCCCTCCCCCTGCCTCAAAGGCGGGCTTCAGCGCGACCGTGCCGTGCTCCAGGAGGAGGGCGCGAGCACGGTCTGCCTTATCCGCAGAGATGAACTGCATGAGGTCGATCTGCTCGCCATCTAATGCCGCCTTCCCTAGATGCGTAACGATCGTGCTCTCCGTGTAACCTCGCTGGGAGGCGATCTGTGCGACCGTCAACCCAGAGCGGAAGAGCGCCACCGTCTCGTTCACGCTGGCGCCCGCAGGCTTCTTCACCTTCACGGTGCGCTGCGGATCTGGTGCTACCGGAGAAGGGAGCGCCTGCTCACGTAGGGCGGGGTGCTCGCCGAGGTATTCCTGCAGCTCTAGGAGGAAGCGGGCGGCATAGCGCTCGACCTTGGCCTTACCGATGCCATGAAGCGCGCCAAACTCGGTCTCGTTAGCGGGCTGGTAAGCCGCGATCTGGCGTAAGGTGCGGTCACTAAAGACCACGTATGGAGGGACGCCCTCCTCCTCTGCCATCTTGATCCGTAGTCTTCTAAGCACCTCAAAGATGCCCTGATCGTATTCCAAATTCTCATCGGAGACGGTGCCTCGGCGCGCCTTAGACGGCTCTATGCGGGTATCCTCACGGAGCGCAAAGGTGGACTCCCCTTTCATGAGCGCGCGCCCTGTCGCCGTCATCTGCGGGACGGGATACTGGGACTGTGAGAGCTGGAGGTAACTCTCTGCCAGCAGTGCATCATAAATACGGCGCCAGTAGGGGCGGGGTTTCTTACGCCCCAGTCCATAGGTCTTAAGCTGGTCATGTCCGAACTCACGGATGCGCTCCGTCTTAGCTCCTGTAATGATCTCCGTGAGGTACCCGGCTCCAAACCGCCCGCCCGTGCGGGCTATCGCCGAGAGTGCGACCCGCGCCTCATACGTGGCATCGACCTCCTTAAAGTGCCCCTCGCAGGCATCACAGGCGCCGCACTTCTCCTTCTCATACCGCTCGCCAAAGTAAGCTAGCAGGCTGATCCGGCGGCACTGTGTCGAGGCGGCATACCGATCCATGTGTCGTACTAACGTCCAGTTACGCTGCCGCTCCTCTTCGCTCTCCGCCTGGTCAATAAGGTATCCGATCTTCCCGACATCCCCGGGGCTGTAGAGGAGGAGACAGCGGGAAGGGTCGCCATCACGCCCAGCGCGCCCGGTCTCCTGGTAATATCCTTCGATCGTTTTAGGCAGGTCATAGTGCACCACGAACCGCACATCAGGCTTATCGATGCCCATCCCAAAGGCGACGGTCGCCACGATCACCTGGTAGCGGTCCCGAATATAATCCTCCTGGATCTGGCTCCGTATGCCCGCCTCAAGCCCCGCGTGGTATGCCTGGGCTGCGATCCCGTTCGCGCGGAGAAGCTCGGCGGTCTGCTCCACGGACTTACGCGAGGTGCGGTAAACGATCCCACTAGCGGCATCGGGCTGATCGCGAATAAACTCGATGAGCTGCTGGTCGCCATCGGTACGGCTGCGCACCTCGTAGAACAGGTTCGTCCGGTCAAAGGAAGCACGAATACAGACCGGGTTGTTAAGGCTGAGACGGCCCTGAATATCATCTGCGACCTGAGGAGTAGCGGTAGCAGTGAAGGCGGCACAAGGGACACCGGGGAAGAGGGTCTTAAGCTGGTTTAGGAACAAGTAGTCTGGACGGAAGTCATGCCCCCACTCTGAGATACAGTGCGCCTCATCCACGGCAAAGAAGGAGGGCTGCTGCCGTGGGCACTGGCGCAGGAAGTCTGAAAACGCAGGCTGGGACAGGCGCTCTGGGGCGACATAGAGCAGGTCTAGCTCGTCCTGGCGGTACGCACGCGCGACCTCCTGCTTCTCCGCGAGCGTGGCATGACTGGTAATACAGGCAGCGCGGATCCCTACCGCGCGGGCATTGTCGACCTGATCCTTCATCAGAGCGATCAGCGGGCTTACCACGACGGCACAGCCTGGCAGAATAATCGCTGGCAACTGGTAGCACAGAGACTTCCCCCCGCCCGTAGGCATCACCCCAAAGACATCCCGATGCTCTAAGATCCCCATTACAAGCTGCTCCTGGTTCGGGCGAAAAGAGGAAAACCCAAACACCCGTTGTAAGACGGACAGAGGATCCATAGCTGGTGTCGCAACCGCATTCATATGCTGGTTGAGATAAGAAATTTTGAACACCGAATCAATAACGAAATTGCGAAAAAATAATTTGAGTTGATTTTCTGCCTTAGTTGTCAGACTCTATCTATCCCTACTCGCTTTTATGGACCCGAACCGCACGCATCAGTATCACTCCGAGATTTTTACATGGCTCAAGAAGCAGAGCATGTTCTATCAATTTTTTAATAGCTTTCGGATCGCAGGCTTTTCTGGCGCGGGGATGTCGTATTTCCTCTGGGTGCTTATTCGGCTCCTCTTTGTAGCGCTCTTTGTGGGTGCGGTTACCTTCCTCTACTTTGCACGGAACTATAATGAACCTGCCTTTGCCCAGATGCAGGCCGACCGCATTGAGCGTAGCCTCCATGCGGAGAATGTTAAGCTCTCACCGCTTAAGGGAGGAACCTTTGCCCCCGTGACTATTTCTAAGCTCACGATGCAGGGAACCGATAAGAGCTTCTTCGACAAGCTCGACTTCTACATGCTCAAGATGGACTTCGGGAACATCTTCTTTAAGAAAACAGGGTTCAGAACACCTCACATTAAGGTGAACAAGATCGAGACCCGGCTCAAAGTCAGCGCGACAGAAGGGGCAGAGGGAATGTATCAATCACTCTTCGCGGGTAAGAGCTGGTTCAACTTCCGCTCGCTAGAGTGTGCCTCCTTTAACTGTGATTGGGGGTATTCCACGAACTCTAAGGGCAAAATCAAGGGCGCGAATCTGCAGCTGGTTCGTAACGGCGAGGAGTGCCAAGTGGTTATCAAAGGCGGCACGTTAACCTACTCCTGGCTAAAGGATGTAAAGATTCAGTCCATGACCTTAGTCCTGACCCCCGACAGCTTTGAGATCAAGGAAGCAATCTTCCGCCGTGGAGATGCCTTATTCAGCCTAAACCTGGAGGTGCTGAAGTTCGGTGAGCAGCCGATCGTCCAGGGTGGTGGCGATATTATCAACGGAGAGCTCAAGGACCTCCTTCGCCCGGAATTCCTCCCCTATGTCACTGGGGTTATTGACTGCTCATACGAGTTCTCTGGCTCACCTAACTCCCTACGCGGCTTAGACTACGTCTTTACCCCACTGATGCCATCAGACAGCACGCCAGAGTATCCTGGCAGGCAGAAAGATCCACACGTTGAGTTTACCTACGAGGTCCCCATCATTAAGGCGCTCGGTGCGGTCGACCGCACGATCAACTACCGCGCGCTGTCCTTTACGGACTTAGATTGGGAGATCGAGCTGCGAGGCGGAGAAGTTTATGCGCGGGAGATCGCTCTGCGCCATGACTATGACCAGATCGAGATCGACCTCGAGTTCGCACTAAAGGCACCGAGCCAAGACTACATCGTAGGTGAGCTCCAGAAGCTGCAGCCGCATGAATACACCGTGATCATGCAGCGCCCGTGGTTACGTCAACATGGCATCGAGATGATGGAACGGAAGAAGGGGTTTGGCGCGACTGGAAACAGCCAATCTCTCACCTACGAGGACTATGTAGAGCTGCTCAAGAAGGAGCTACACTTCTACGGTAAGGCCGACATCCGCCTCCAGGAAGAGTCGCTGGAAGGGAAGGAAATCCTGCGAGCCGAGTTCCCATCTGACGACTACGGATGGCGTAGCATGGAGGTTCCTCTCCAAGGGCATGTAAAAACCATCACCCGGGACTACTCGAACAACCTCTACTTCCTCAGCCACAAGGTCGCTAAGTAACGCTTCTCACCGCGCCCCATCCTATGAAAATCCGGCTCACCCTATTGATCGTAGCCATTCTGCTCGTAGGAGGGACGCTCTTCCTCCTGCAGCGCGAACGACTACCAGAGTACCGCACAGACCTCTCAGAGCTTGCCTCGGAGCCTGATTGGGCGACCTTACAGCCGCTCCGCTCGTCGCTGAGTGCGGCGGAGTTCACAGAGCAGCTCCAGCGCTACTTCGTGGTCGGAGACACCTGGAAGGAGCAGCTGGAAGTGCGCCCAGATGGGATCTATGATCAGGCACAGCAGGAGCGCCTGTATGCCTTCGCCCCGGCGCAGACTCCAACCCGCTATTGGCGGAGCAAGGAGCAGCTACCTGCGCGCCCCGCCGCGCGTCCGCTGCAGGGGATCAAGATCACGCTAGACCCGGGGCACATCGGTGGGAAGTGCGCTAAGCTGGAGGAGCGCTGGTTTCGGATCGGCGATAGCCTCCCGGTTATGGAAGGCGAAATGGTCTTGCTCGTGGCACAGCTCATCGCCCCCCAGCTCCGTGCCCTAGGCGCGGAGGTCAGCTTCACCCGTGATGAGAACAAGCCTGTCACCAGGCAGCGCACCCCGCACTTCCAAGCACTAGCAAAGGCGAAGGTGCAAACCCGCGGCCTGGATCCTGCCCTGACGAACTTATATGCAGAGAAGCTCTTCTACCGCACGGCTGAGATTCGCGCCCGCGCCGCCATGATTAATAAACGCCTGCAGCCAGACCTGGTCGTCGCACTCCACTTTAACGCAGAGGCCTGGGGAGATCCAGCCACCCCTACCCTCACGGAGAACAACCACTTCCACATCCTGCTCAACGGAGCCTACACCGCAGGGGAGGTAAAGCGCGCAGACCAACGGTATGAAATGATCCGCCGCATCCTACAGGGCACCCTCACAGAGGAGATCGCCCTCTCAGAGCACTTTGTCACCAGCTTCCGCAAACATACAGCACTCCCGCCCTATCGCTATGAGCCGAACTCCACACGTGCCAAACCCGTAGATGCGGACGGATACGTCTGGACGCGGAACCTCCTCGCCAACCGGCTCTATGAGTGTCCCACCATCTTCCTAGAGCCATACGTGATGAACTCGCAGGAGGTCTTTGACCGGGTACAGCTCGGGGACTATGAGGGCACACAGCTCGTCAATGGAGAGCAGAAGCCCTCCATCTTCCGCGAATACGCCACCTCTGTGGTAGATGCCCTCGTCTCATATTACACCGCGCCGTAGGCGGGTGGCCCCTTATAACTCACATTACGGCGATAACCGTGGCATGCCCATCTTGGGCATGAACGCCAGAAAGTATACTATTACAAGGGGGAGCGTCCCGACTTTATAATCGACGTCACCGCAGAAAAGAGGCTCAAGGACGAGATATTCAT
>CAYWAG010000060.1:0-8098 GCA_964455925.1 uncultured Verrucomicrobiales bacterium
CGTCCCGCTCGTGAATATATCCTCTGGCGTTAGCCACTGACTGCCCTTCTTGGCTATCCACCTATTAAATAAGCGGACATTAAGGAGAAAGTCAGTGGCGATTGCCAATAAATGTTGAGCATGAGCAGAATGCTCATGCCACAGTTACTGCCGTAATGTGTGATATTACCCCCTGAAACCATCCAAATTCGACCTCAGAGGTCGAATTTGGATGGTTTCAGGGTTGACTTCAGCTCTTTTAGCCCTTAAAACATTGTTCATATGCTAGAAGTTCAGCGTGCATTACTCCCCAAGGCTCAGCGACTCCTGCAGCATTTCCCCGTGCTGGTCATCCTTGGTGCGCGCCAAGTAGGTAAAAGCACCTTTAGTCAACAACTTGGCGCAGACTGGCTGTATCTGGACATGGAGAACCCTCTCGACCGAGCACGTGTCCTCAATGACCCCGAGCTCTTCTTTGCAGATCATCCAGAACGCCTGATTTTAGATGAGGCCCAAGCCGCACCAGAACTCTTTAATATCCTCCGAGGGGTAATTGATCGTCAACGTCAGCAAAAAGGGCGCTTCATCCTTACCGGTTCCGCCAGCTTCGACCTAATTTCACAGGTCAGCCAATCCCTTGCCGGACGGGTCGCTATTCTAGAGATGCACCCACTCTCCCAGGTCGAGTATGCGCGCTCTTCGGGTGTTTCTTTCTTCGATATCATTAGCCAGCCTCTGGACCGTAGTTCTATGCAGGCACTTCTAAAGCTCGCCCCTGCGGGCGAACCTGGTAGTGAACATACGAGAAAATCCCTCTATTACGGAGGCTACCCCGAGCCCCTCCTGGCACAAGATCCAGACTTTCTCCAGGATTGGTATGAGAACTACTTCACCACCTATATTCAGAGAGACATTTTGGCGCTCTTTCCCCAGCTAGACCTCCTCAAATATCGGCGGGTTATTCTTATGCTCTCACATATCAGCCATACGATTATTAATCGCTCCGAGATCGCTCGCTCCATCGAAACCAGCGAAAAAGCCGTCCGCGACTACCTAGAAATCATCGAAGGAACCTACTTTTGGCGTAGCCTCCCCGCGCACCAAACCCCTAAGATCAAGACTACGACCAAACTCCCCAAAGGACACTTCCGGGACTCCGGCCTGTGCTGCCACCTACAAGGGATTACAAGCCCCTCCCATCTTGAGACCTACCCTCGGCTTGGTAACCTCTTCGAGGGATACGTTATCGAGGAGGTCATCCGCGGGCTCGAGGCCACCTCCGCCCGCCAGCTACACTATGAGCACTTTCGCACCAAATCAGGTGGCGAAATCGACCTCATCATCACTGGATCCATCGGCACCCTCCCTATCGAGGTCAAATATGGCACCCATACCAATAAGCGAGACGTCCGTGCCCTCCAGCAGTTCATCGACCTCCACGACCTCCCCCTAGGCATCGTTATTAACCACGCCCCACGCCCCCTTCGTATCTCAGACACCATCATACAGGTTCCCGTCCATTGTCTCAACGGAACCCCACCCTGACATGCAGGGCAGGGGGGGCTAAACCCGTTGTCTGAGGTCGGTATTAGAAGCGGTAAACAAGCCCAAGCTTCACAACTGGGTAAATTGAGACATCCTCTAGCTCTTCACGAATCGAGTCTTCCTCTGCCTGGATATCATCTTCAGGCACGACAAGGGTTCCCTCCACCGAGACATTCACATCTGGATCCCCAACAAAGAGAACCCCCACGTCTAGGCTCAGCTTTACCTGATCTTCCTGCCCGAGGAACCAGTCCCACCCAAGGCCAACATACGGCGCAATGCTGTCAAACCCAACCTCTGCATTCACCGCGTCGTCGCCGTCCAGGAGACCTGTGAATTCACCGATCTCTACTTCAACAGCTGAGAGGTTATCCTCTGCCGTCGCGCGTAGGTTCACTGTATTGTCAACCGCGAAGACCCCCGCTACGAGCTTAAACCCGCCTGCAACAGAGTTCTCATAAAACGGACGCGCGGTAACGCTCAGACCCGCGCTAAAGAGGTCCAGGTCCCCATCATACGTGATATCATCAATCTCTTCATCCTCTACGGAGTAAGAGAAGAAGTTCCCCTCTGCAGAGATCGTAAGCCAGTCAGAGACATCGTATGTCAATACCGGACCAATACCCTGCGATCCTGCCTGCACCCCGACGCCAAGCCGATCCGCAGATAACCATTCATTCGCCGTCGCGGATAGTGTTCCTGCAATACATAGCGTGCTTAATGTTGTCTTAAATTTCATGATTTTACTATTAAATGATATTTATTTAGCTCCATAAGAATTGATGAGCCTAATAAATGGGTAATATATTTTCAATATGAGTCAACAATAAAGAGTGTTCCGGCAGGGTGAAAGAGGGGCAGTGCAGAATAGGAATACCACAATAGACTTCGTAGGAGAGCCTTACACTAAGGGGGAAGCCGTCAAACTTCGCAACACGGTCTCCCCTATCGGGGAGACCTCTACGCGAAGTTTTCTTGTGATAATGCTCCCCTACCTGAACAGTTACAGCCTCTCTTCCTTTTCGACCACTCTACACGGCATTTATCACATCAGCAGAGTCGTGCTCACATTACGGCAGTAATTGTGGCATGAGCATCCTGCTCATGATCGACATCTATTGGCGATAGCCACTGACTTTCTCTTTTGTGTCCGCTTTACTCATAGGTCGAGAGCCAAGAAGGGCAGTCAGTGGCTAACGCCAGAGGATGTATTCACGAGCGGGACGCTCGTGCCACAGTCTTTACCGCCGAGAGCGGTCATTCAGACCGTCCCTGTTAGGGAGACATTCAGTCTCCCTTGCTATAGCAATACGCTGCTCTCATCGTAACTATTCAGCTATAAAACAACACGCCTCGGAGCGCCAGCTTCCATGCTGGCGCTCCGAGTGTGATCGCGTTGGTCAAAGGGCGTCACACTGGTGAAAGAAGTCGCTCTGGTCAAAGCTTGGAAAGCTTTGCTACGGTTGGTGGTGCTAGCCTTGGGCGGCTTTGGCGAGGACGGAGGTGAGCTCGGTGGCGGCGGTGTGGAAGGAGGCAGAGGCTGGGGACTGATCCTGTGGGGCGAGGGCGATGGGGGTGCCGTAGTCGCCGGCCTCGCAGGTGGTGGCGTCGATGGGGACGGCGGCGAGGAAGGGGATTTTGAGGCGTTTGGCCTCTGCTTGTCCGCCGCCCTTACCAAAGATCTGGTAGGTGATGCCATGCTTACAGACGAAGTGCGCCATGTTCTCGATGAGGCCGAGGATGGGGACATTGACCTTAGAGAACATGGTGATGGCCTTACGGGCATCAATGAGGGCGATCTCCTGCGGGGTGGTGACGATGACGGAGCCGTCGAGGGCGACCGTCTGCACGATGGTGAGCTGAATGTCGCCCGTGCCCGGAGGGAGGTCCAGCAGGAGGACGTCGAGTTCACCCCATTCGACCTGACGGAGGAACTGCTGAATGTAGCGCGTGGCCAGTGGTCCCCGTACGATCACGGGGGAGTCATGGCTCAGGAGGAAGCCCATGGACATCAGGGTGATGCCATGTGCCTGGATGGGAATGATCATGTCCTGTGCGGTGGCACTGGGCTGCTGCTCCTCCACCCCGAACATGTGTGCGATGGATGGGCCGTAGAGGTCGCAGTCACAGATGCCGACTTTGAGTCCCTGCTGGGAGAGGGCGATGGCGAGGTTTGCGGTCGTGGTGGACTTACCGACGCCGCCTTTACCAGAGGCGATGGCGATGATGGACTTTACACCTGGGATGCCTGTCTTTCCACCGGCGCCTGCGCTCTGGGTGTTACCCGAGGTTTGGGCTGGGGTCTGGACATCGACGTTGACCTTGTAGGTATAGCTGTCATCGGCAGCGGTCAGTGCCTCTTGGCAGCTCTTAAAGAGTTGCTCCGGGATGGCGGGGTCTGTGGTCTGTACCTGGATGTTAATGGTCGCTAGGGTGTCCACCACGCTAACCTCCTTCACGAGGCCAAAGGAGACAATGTCACGGGAGAAGCCCGGATACTTTACGGTTCCGAGGGTGTCTTTAATCGCTTGTTCAGTCATGAGCAGAGAGGTAAGTGTGCGCTAGGGTTAGATCGGCAGGGTACGTGATTTTGGGGTTGAAGCAAGGGGAAGTTACGAGAGTTGTTGCCCGTCCGATGAGCTGGAGGGCAGAGACCTCATCGGTGACGAGTTCATCACGGGCCTCGACCTCGCGGTAGGCTTGCTGGATGAGGTCTGTCTGGAAGATCTGTGGGGTCTCCATAAACCAGAGGTTCTCCCGGCTAATGGACTCGTGCACGAGGTGGTCTGCGGTGCCGCGCTTAATGGTCTCTGTAGCGGGGCGGGCGAGCGTGGCAGCCCCGGTCTCCTGCGCTGTCTGGTAGCACAGGGAGATCGCCTGTGGGGTGACGAGCGGACGCGCGCCATCATGGATGGCGACGTGACGGGAGCTATCTGACAGGGCGCGTAGCCCTGCCTGCACGGAGTAGTGACGCTCACTGCCGCCATCGACCCGCATCATGTTGCAGGATGCCATGATCCCCAGCTGCGCGAACCGCTGCGCAGGGCAGACGAGGATAATCTCGCCTACATCGGGGCATTCCTGAAAGCGCTGCACGGTTTGTGCCAGGACACAGGAGCCTGCTAACGGCGCTAGAAGCTTATCCAGCCCCATGCGGCGACTGGATCCTGCGGCAACAATGATGACGGAGAGCATAAGTGGTATAAAGAGTAGATGGAATCCTATGGGCGCATTTCTTAGGGCGTTTAGCGATCTCTTTTTCGCACTCTTTTCATGTTGTGTTAGACAGTTGACTGATGGGGGATAGTAGAGGAGGATGCAGGTATGACTCGCATGCTTTCTCGTTGGGGCGTTTATGCCCTCCTGCTCTCTGGATCCGTAGCGCAAGAAGTGGCGGAGCCTCAGGCGGCGTCCCCTGCAGAGCCTACGGTGGAGGTGGCACCCCAGGGCGGTGCTCTGCCGGTAGCTGGGATCGTAGATGTAACTCGTGCGGTGCAGGGGCTGATGTCACCAGATTACACGGTCAGGGAGGCGGCGAGCCTGTATCTATGGCGGCATGGGGAGCTCGCGGCACTGCAGCCCCTGCTAGATCATGCGGATCCAGAGGTGCGCTACCGGGTGCGCACCATCGTGCAGAACCTGCAGTATGGGCTAACGCCTGAGACCTCGCCAGAGATCATGGCGCTGGCGCAGGAGTTCCTCACCGCTGGCTATGAGCGGAAGAGAGGCATCGCGAATGCCCTGCGAGATAAGAAGGCGTATATCCAGCTCTTTGCGCTTAAAAATGCGCTCAGCCTAGAGCATCGTGAGGGGGGGCTACGGCGCGACATCGAGCGCGCCAGCGGGCATGCCTTACAAGCCCTGATGCAGGAAGACCGCACCGAGGATGCGCTCACTCTCCTGCAGTATGCGGGGCCAGGCGCAGAGAATGCGCGGTGGTGGGCGATGCTGCAGGGGAGGCTGGGCCAGGCAGAGGAGGTGTTAGCGACCGCCCTGCGTGCCGAGGCAGAGGAGCTGCCGCATCGTGCGGAGCGGGTCCTGGCGCTCTACCGGCACCTAGGACGTGATGAGGAGGCTCTGCGCTGGGCGCAAGAGATGCAGATGGAGGAATACATCGCGGGGCAGGCCCTGTTACGGGGCGAGATGGAGGGCTTCCTAGAGTGGTGGCTGCGCGCGTTTGCGCCTGATGCTTATTCAGAGGCATACCTATCAGCCCTGCGGCATCGGGTCGCTGGACAGCAGGAGGCAGAGCAGCAGGCCGTGCGAGCACTGCAGCAGAACGCTAAGAAGGATGAGAACGCACGCGTACTGAGCATCATCGAACTCACCGCTGCGGGGGCAGGGCGTAAGGGGCAATCCCTGCTAAGCGATGAGGAGCGCCGCGAGAATACGACCTACCTCACCGAGCGCGGAGACTACCGCGAACTCTTAGCGTTGTATGACCTAAAACTGGGGCAGACCGTCAGTGAGGAGTGGATCCATAAGCACATGGGTGGAGATAATGAGGAGTGGCGGATGACGAGCTATGACTCAGAGGATGAGCTCTCCCAGTTGTTCGCCTCGCTGCGGGATTGGGACTCCCTCCTGCGGATCTTACGCCCGCATTGGGAGTATTACTTAGCCTCTGGGGAGGCTCCGTTTACCTTCTTATATGAGTATTATAGTGCCGGATACCATGTGCCGGTCATGCAGTTGTTCCGCGAGACGATGACTGAGGAGGAGCAGGAGGAGGTGATCTTAAGCATTCCGATGGCTGACCAGCTGGCAGGGGCGTTTGACGCGTTGATCGCGGCAGAGTTCCCTGCGCTGGGGCACGCCGAGCGGCTGGAGTTTGTGCTGGAGGTCAGAACAGGCGCTGTGAAGAGTGAGGCTAAGCTGGAGCGTATCGGCGTCCTGGCATCTGCCCTAGAGCAATCCTCGCCGGAGAACGCACACCAGGAAGCGGAGCGCCAATCACAGCTGCTCTATCTCTACCAACTCATGGGACGCCATCAGGAGATCCTGGCGCACCTAGAAGAGGACTACCAAGCGGAGCCGTCTACGGATAAGGCTCGCACGCTCATCCCCTATTACTTCCGGTTTGATCGTCCGCAGGAGGCAGGGCAGCTCGCTCTCACGGTCGATAACACAGGGCAGAAGAACGCGTTCACCCTAGATCTCATAAAGGCGCACTCCTTGTTTAAGGGCGGGCTACAGCAGGAGGGGGAGGCACTATTAAGCGGGCTAGAGGAGCGGTTCATGGACCAGCCCTCGCATTACCGTCTCAGTATGCTCTACATCGGGGCGGATGGGGAGCGTGACCATGAGCACCGGCTGATGTCACGAGGCTTAGCGTTGACTAACCCCAGTGAGACGAACTTCTACTTTTGGGAGAGCTTCCTGCGGACGTATATGCAGCAGGCACTGGATGCGGGGGATCCGCATTCAGCCGCGCTGGCAGGGGAGGTCCTGCTGCTAAAGGAGCTAAAGGATGCCCGCCAAATGCCGAATGGAGAGACCTTCCAGCAACATGAGCTGGTGGCGACCTTAGCCCGCTTACGGTTTCAGACAGATTTAGCCTGGATTGCGCATTGGCATAAGACTGGCGCGGTGGACCAGGCGCGCCAGCTGGCAGGGCAGGTCGCGGCAGAGTGGATCGGTAGTGGCTTAATGGCAGATGACTTCTACCCGCTGCTCCTCTCCATCGGCATGGGCGACATCGCTGCGGCGTCGGCTCGGCAGAGCTTTGCGCGGTATGAGGCGCTCGTGGCAGCATACCCTACCGTCTATAACCACATGAATACAGCGGCGTGGATCACCAGCCGGGCACTGGTGCAGCTAGAGAAGTCCAGCCAATGGATGGATGAGGTGCTGCGCCACCATCCTGTGAGCGCGGCTTACCTCGATACCCGCGCCGAGCTCTTCTTCGCACAGGGGAACCGGGCGCGTGCCGTCGAGTACTCCACCCGCGCGTGGCAGCGATCACAGCTCTCTGGTGGGGCGGAGATGATTAAGGAGCAATACGAGCGGTTCTTAAATGCCCCCTTGCCCGCACAGCAGTAAGCTGGTATGGCTCTGTGACGATGGAACTTTTTACCGACGACTACTTTATGCACCAGGCCCTGCGTGAGGCCCGCAAGGCGTATGCCCAAAACGAGGTTCCCATCGGGGCGGTGATCGTAAAGGATCAGCAGATCATCGCGCGTGGGTGGAACCAGGTGGAAACGCTTAAGGACGCCACCGCACACTCCGAGATGCTCGCCCTTACTGCCGCGCAGAGCCACCTTGGTGACTGGCGGCTAGAGGGCTGCACCGTATATGTCACGAAGGAACCCTGCCCCATGTGTGCAGGCGCCCTCGTGCATTGCCGCCCAGACCGGGTCGTGTTTGCCCTCCCAGACCCAAAGGCAGGCGCCTGCGGCGGATGGATTAACCTCCTCCAGTCAAACCCTCCGCTCAACCACTACTGCGAGGTCGAGTCTGGCATCTGCGAGGAGGAGGCACGCGAGCTGCTCGTAGGGTTCTTCCGCGAGGCGCGTAAGAAGCGAAAGGAACAGGCTAAGATTATCAAGGGCATAGAAGCCTCAGAGTAATC
>CAYWAG010000061.1:0-8024 GCA_964455925.1 uncultured Verrucomicrobiales bacterium
ACCGTGGCTGCCCATCTTGGGCATGAACGCCAGAAGGTATACTATTACAAGGGGGAGCGTTCCGACTTTATAATCGACGTCACCGCAGAAAAGAGGCTCAAGGACGTGATATTCATCCAAGACTACAAGAGATAATATGATAAACTCATGAATTATCGCCGTAATGTGAGATATTTCACTTCCGTTCTCGTGTTCTATTCCGCTAACTCTACCTTTAGTCGATAAAACTCCTTGAGGTCGGTGTCGGCGGTGGCATCCGCGAAGACCTGCAATGCGGTATCATCTTCACTAGTAACGGTGATCCCCGTATCAACCCAGCTATCAGGGGCGAGAGTGGTGGAGCGCTGAATCGTGTAGATGATGTCATCACGATCCGCAGGCTTACTCATCGAGATGGTGACGCCTGTAGCGGTGGGCGCAGAGAGCTGCAGAAGGTCTGAGGTGGTGCTGACCTCGCTCTCAGAGTCTCCAATAGCATATTCCATAAGTGCCGGGATTCCGTCACCGTCCAAGTCCTCGTCAAAGCTGGCTGCCCCAGCATCGACCAGCCAGGTGTCCTGCTTATCGGTTACTTGGTTTGTCTGGTAGATCGTGCCGTCTGAGTTCATGAGGAAAAAGCGATTATTGTAATATGTGGTGTTTGTCCATGTTTGGAGTTCGATCTCACCCGCAGTCCAGCTGGTGTAGTCACTGCCGGCACTGATTCGCTGATCACTATGGAGCATCAGATATCGTTCGCCACCATAAGCGATGGCGCGGTTCCGCTTCCAAGCATAATAGTCAGATTCAGTCCAGGTGAGTCCATCGGGACTGTAATAGATCCCGCCCCAATAATCCATGAGGATGAACCGTTCGCCATCCCAGAGGATTTCGACAAACCAGCCCACATTATCAGCTGGCAAGGTCGGGACAGCAGTCCAGGTGAGACCTGCATCATCGGAGTAAATTAAGTTCCCCGCACGAAAGTCACCATCCACGGTAGCTATCAGCCTACCATTCCCCTCCGTGACATCGAGACAATCATCCGTCACACCTGAACTCCGTTCCACCCAGGTGGTCAAATCACTAGAGGTGGCAACATACCCACCATCACCCACAACTGTCCAGATGCCATCCGTGTAGGTGAGTCCAGGCAGGTCAATGTTTAGGGAGTCACCAATGTAGGCGTAATCCCAGTTCGTGAGATCTGTAGTGTAGAGGATGGCGGTTCGGTAAGCACTACTCGAACCGTCCCAACGTGTGGTGGTAAAGGCGTACGTGCTACCGTTATAATGAGCCGCATCAAAGTAATAATACCCTCCGAGGTCAGAGTTTGTCAGAGTACTGGAGGTGTCGTTACTAGCATCATATACGTAGAGCTCCCATGTAAGCCCTGCGAACAAGTAATCCCCTGCAGCCTCTAGAATACCGGATCCGCTAGCAATCGTATCAAACTCCGTTAGGGTATCAAGAGGGTCGCTCACTACGACGTCTTGCTCGACATAAACAGGGAAGGAGTTCCCATCACTCACGTTCAGCCCGACAGTGTAGGTGCCACCAGCTCCGTAGCTGTGACGTGAGATCTGCTCCTCCGTACTATTACCATCGCCGTAGGCTAGCTGATAGGTCAGGCTGTCACCATCGGGATCTGAGGCAAAGGCAGTGACGAGCACAGGGCTGTTCACGTTGGCTGAGGAGCGCACATTCAGGACGACATTCTCTGGGACTCCCGTCATATTAAACCCGATATCCAGAGTCATCGTATTTCCATTAGCAGAGATGTTATCCACCATCACCGCAGTAGTGAAGCCATCGTTAGCGGCTGAGGACGGGGTAGAGGTAGGCGTGAAGCTTTGTCCCGCAGCCCAAAAGTCATCGGCATCATGACGACTACCAGACTCAATCTCACTGAGCCCATCCGCCTGAACAACCTTAATGAGCTTATCTGTGGTATAGGAGTTATCGTTCACATAACCATAGCTAGCAGATCCGCCCCACTCTGCATCAATATGCCAGATTAAGACGCCCTCACCACGATAAGCATCCGAGTCATTACCTACGTCTTGCGAGTTCTCCACAATGAAGAACTCGGTTAACAAATCATCATCGTCTGTATTAGTGAGGTTTGGCCATATGGCGTACGCCTTACTGCCACTCAGGGAGGTGTCACCGCGAGCGTTAAGAGTAACGGTTTGTGCTGCTCCCGTGCTAATGACGGTCGGATCTTGCCAGTCGAGAATCCATTTAAAGAACGGGTTAATGTCACCAGATCCTCCCATCATACCGATCCCTCCGACACCGCCATTGTTCCCAACGGAGCCATCATAGTCATAAATATCGGGTAAACCGAGCTTATGCCCAAGCTCGTGTATGAGTGTGCCAGGGTTAAAGTCATTGGTCGATCTGAGCGCTAAGCGCTGGCGGGTAAAGTCCTCGATCGTAACGCCATCATAGGTCACTGCTCCTACTGAGGCACCAAAGGAAAAGCCCCACCAATAAGTTGCCCACGCCCCATTTGGTCCGCAAAAGATGATATTACAGGAGTCCACCTCTCCATTCCCATCGGAATCATATTCAGACATATCCACCGTAGCATCCAGTGCATCGAGAGCGGGCTTAATGATGGTGTCATAGAAGAACTGAGAATTACTAGAGGAGGTATCTGCTGGTTCGTAGTTCTCCCGTGTTAAGGGCATAGTATGGAGGAAGACATCGCCCGTCATTGCGAGTGCTCCATTTGAAGCCCGATCAAAATAGTCGGTAACACTATCTGTCCCTGGATGGTTCGTATTCGCAGTAGTTGTGCCACTCCCAAAGCAGTTTGAGGCGATGTTTGCCAGCGTGATCGCATCTGAGGTATCTCCATCATTATCAGGATCTGCGAGTCTGTAGTCGGCAAACTCCACGACGATCACCATGGTCTTAACCGTCCCTAGGCTGGACATCGTGCCTCGCCCTCCAGGGATAGCGGCGCTTTCATCTTCCTCTAGGGGCGAGAGCTCAGCGAGCTTCTCTACTACTTCTGTATCAGAATACCCAATAGCCTTTAGGCGCGTGCGCTGCACCTTTTCCTTCGCCTTCTTTACGAGCACAGGAGACATACGATGATGTCCAGAGTCTCGCAGATGCTGCATGTAAGCCTCCCATTCACCAGAGTCCTTCAGTTGTTGCTCCTCCTCTGCGGTAGGTCGAACATGGGCAAAGGCAATGCTGAACAAAAGCACTGGAATCAGAATAATGGCTAGAAAAGAAGTCATACAGAAGAATGTAATATGACTAACTGAGAATTAAAGTATTATTTTTGCTTTTCACTCCACATTACCACTTGATACCAATAAAAAAGATTTTATTTTTCAATTACCAATACAAAATGAGATGGATGGCGCAATTTAGCGCGTATCCATAGGTCGGTTCTTCGTAACTATTCAGGTAGGCAAAAAACTGGGAGCTCCAGCTGCTTGTTTTATACCTGAGCAGTTACGTTGCGCTTTTACTACAGGTAAGAGGCATTACTGCGTCAGCTGTTGGCGCAGGTAGTTCATGGGGATTTCTACACCATGGTAGGCGCCACTGGCATCAAAGGAGGACTTAAGGATGCGCCCTTGTTGGTCGGTGATCTGCATACTCGGGAGCATAGTCATGGGTAGGGGGAGGTGCTGCAAGAACGTGTCTCGTGCAGTGAGCGTGAGGTAGGGTAGGTCTAGCCCGTATTCCTGCGCATAACGCTGTAGGACGGGCTGCTCCTTATCGTAGGCGACCACCACCACGGCGAAGCGACCCGCATAGATCTCTCCATACATTTCTGCGAACCGCATAAGGGAGGGAATCACCGCCTTACAGGGCGTACACCAGGAGGCAGTATGGTAGAAGAGGTAGTAGTCGGTAGGCGATGGCGGATCCGCCATGGGCTGCAGGGTGCCGTCCTGCAACGTCAAGAGCTTACCTGTAAGCAGGTCTGTGAGGTCCACTGCCGCGCTCTGAGGGGAGGCATCAGGGACGATAGGTCGCGACACAGACTCGTGCTCTGTATCCCGAGGGGCAGGGGACTCCTCGGAGCAGGCGCACCAGAGGAGGGCGAGGAGTGCCAGAGTCAGACGAGGCATAGTGAGACGACCATGTTTCCTGTGTCCCTATACTAGAGGGAGAGGAAGTTCTGTAGGAGGCGCAGTCCGTTGTCCTGGCTCTTCTCCGGGTGGAACTGTGTGGCGAGCAAGTTTCCGCGGATGATGCAGGCGGTAAAGTCCTCGCCATACTGGCATGTCCCAGCCGCTACGGTGGGGGCTACCTCCACAGAGTAGTAGGAGTGCACGAAGTAGAAGTAGGGATCTTCTGGCATGCCCTGCCATAGAGGGTGGCTGCGGTCGATCTGCTTTAGCGCATTCCAGCCCATGTGCGGAACCTTGAGGGTATCGCTCTGGAACTTAACGACGCGCCCCTCCAGGAGACCGAACCCCGGCTTCTCTGGTGCCTCTTCACTGCCAGAGAATAAGAGCTGGTACCCCACACAAATCCCAAAGAAGGGCTTATCCTGAGCGATCCAGTCGAGAGCGGCTTCCACCAGCCCCCGATCCTCTAGCTTCTGCAGGCAGTCTCCATACGCGCCTTGCCCGGGGAACAGTAGGTGCGTGAGACCATCTAAGTCTGCCGCCGATGAGACGAGCTGCACCTTATACCCCAGAGACTCGACCGCCCGGGTGAGCGAGCGCAGGTTTCCGCCGCCGTAATCAATGATTCCAACTTCTGCCATCGTTTTTCTCGATTAGAGTTTCCCCTTACTGGATGGAACACCGGATTGGCGTGGATCGTTCTCTGCCGCTGCCCGGAAGGCACGCGCAAAGCCCTTAAAGAGGCTCTCTGAGATATGGTGTCCGTCGCGCCCGTAGAGGCACTCCATGTGGAGGTTACAACGGAGGTTAAACGATACCGCCCGGAAGAACTCCTCTACCAGACTCATCGGGAACCCCACAGAGGCGTCCTTATCCGTATGGACGCGGAACTCGAGGTAGGGACGGTTACTAAGGTCGATGACCACGCGGCTGAGCGTCTCATCCATTGGTAGATACATCGTGCCGTAGCGCGTGATCCCGTGCTTATCACCTAGGGCCTCTGAGAGCACCTGCCCCAGGCAGATCCCCACATCTTCTACCGTGTGATGATTATCGACCTCGAGGTCGCCCGTCGCTCTGACGGTGAGGTCAACAAAGGCGTGCTTAGCAAACAAGGTGAGCATGTGGTCAAAGAACCCTACTCCGGTTTGAATGTCTGCCTTACCCGTGCCGTCAATGTCGAGCGAGAGCTGAATCTGCGTCTCTGCAGTGTCCCGCTGTATCTGTCCTGTGCGTGCCATGTCTCTATGAGGTGTGAGTGGTAAAGAGGTAAATCCAGTGTAGATTAGAGTTCGATCGTCCCGGTAAAGACGAAGTCCGCAGGTCCCTTCAGGGTTACCTCGGTGTAAGCATGATCCGCTCCAGGAACGAACCCGATCTCGAGGGTGTCTCCCCCCTTGACGTCGACCTTGATCGGAGAACCCGTTCCCGTAAGGATGTTATGAATGAGGGCACAAGCCGTCATCCCTGTGCCACAAGCCAGGGTCTCGCCCTCTACCCCACGCTCATACGTGCGGATGGCGATGTGCTGATCACCGACTACCGAGGCAAAGTTCACATTCGTCCCCGCAGGGGCAAAGTGAGCGTGATTACGGATGGCGCGCCCTAGACCGACCACATCCGTGGCAGCCAGGTCCTGGACGAAGACGACCACGTGAGGCACCCCCGTGTTGATCACATCGACGCGTCCGACGCCCTCTAGCGCTAGGTCGACATCCAGCTCCAGGTCAAAGGGATCTGCCATCGCAATCTCGACCAAATCCCCATCAAACTTAGCCGCCAGCTCACCGACGATCGTCTCAAAGGTGAGGACCTCGGCAGGCTCTGCCAGGAGGGTTTGGGCATAGCGACCATAGCAGCGCGCCCCGTTACCACACATCTCCGCCTCACCGCCATCGGCATTATAGTAGCGGAACTTAAAGTCAGCGCCAGACTCCGCTGGCTCCACCGCTAGGAGACCATCAGCGCCAACACCACGGTGGCGATCACAGAGTGCCGCGATCTGATCCTGCGTCAGGGCGAGGGAAAGGTCTCTATTATCAAGGACAACAAAGTCGTTGCCCGCTCCGTTCATTTTCGTAAAGTTCAGTGTCATGCTTGTTTAGTGGCTTCGATTAATGGTTTTGTAAAGGAAATGACGGCGGCGGCTGCGCTCTCTGGGTGCTCCTGGATCTGCTGCACAATGGCAGAGCCAACGACAACACCATCCGCATTACGCGCGACGTCCGCTGCTTGCTCCGGAGTGGTAATGCCAAACCCGACACACACAGGCGTATCCGTGTAAGCCTTAATGCGGGCGACCGTATCCGCTACCGCCGCAGAGGGGCCACCATGCGCACCCGTAACTCCCGTGCGGGAGAGCGCATAGATAAACCCTTCGCTCTGCTGCGCTAGGAGTTCGATCCGGTCTTCTGGCGAGGTCGGGGCGATGAGCGTAATCTGCTTTTGCTCAGACTGTAGTGCCAGCTCCGCATTCAGCTTAGCCTCATCTGGTGGCAGGTCTAGTAGTAGGAGACCATCGACGCCCGCTTCGGTGGCATCGGTCAGGAACTGCTCATACCCGTATGAATAGATCGGGTTCAAGTAGGTAAAGAGGACGATGGGGGTCTGGTGTGTCTCACGGAAGGCACGCACTAACTCCAGCACGCGTGGGGTAGTCATGCCCGCCTTCAGCGCGCGGTCAGCCGCTAGCTGGTTCACGATGCCATCCGCCAGTGGATCTGAGAACGGCACGCCCAGCTCGATCACATCCGCCCCACTATCTGCAAGGCCCTTAATCACCTCCAGAGAAGTCTCAAACCCTGGGTCCCCTGCGCATACATAGGCGACAAAGGCCTTCTGCCCGCTCGCCTGTAGCTGCTGAAAAGTCGCATCAATCCGATTCATATATCCCACACTGCTACGCCCTGAGCCAGGCATGATCAAACTTAAATTCACATTGTTTCTGATTCCCCTAGCTTACACCTCATAAGCTCCCCGCATGATCACTTTCATTCCTGTGGATGGGATAAATGCCGAGGAGTTTCATGATGCAGTGAACAAGGTGTCCGAGCTGGGAGCTAAAGGGGCGCTGCGGGTGATGAATCTCTACCGGGCGCTGGTAGTGGTCCTTTGTCTCTGCGATGAGGCGCGGCGAGGGGTGAACGAGGACCGCCCGCTCTGTATTGGCGATCAGGGGGAGGTCTGCCGTGCTGTCTGTGTAGGCAGTGGAGTTCGGCAGTGGGAAGGAGGTGTCATTGCCATGAGAGCGCAGCCAGTAGTGGAGGCGGGTGGTCTTAGTCGCGCCCTTATTGTTCTCTGGGATTTCTGGTAGGAGGGGGTAGTGTGTGCCCTCGGGCGGGAGGACTTCGGTGCAGAAGGTGGCGTCCACACCGAGGAACGCGCCGATCTGATGGACATAGACGCTGGGGCTAGCAGAGGTCAGGATCGTAAGGTCCCCCCGCTGCTGGTGCTGACGTAAGAGGGTGACGATCTCAGGGTAGAGCAGACTGGGGAAGTAATGCTCGACGAACGCGCGGCTGAGCTTCTCCACCTCTGAGACACTCATGCCATGTAAGAAGCTCATGTAGAGCCGCTTCATGCGCCGTGCTCCCAGCAGCTTAGCGGCAGGGAGAGCGCAGAGAAAGAGTGGGAGGTAAACGCGACGCCACGGGTGGTGCTGGAGACACCAGTTCCCAAACAGGAGCTGCATATCATAGGGAACTAGCGTTTGATCTAAATCAAAGAGGGCGTAGCCCGACGGGGCGGAAGAGGGGGCAGGAGTCGACATAAAAGGACGGCAGGATAGAGGGAATAAACAACCACTGGCTGGAGAATCCACGGAAGGATTACGGCTGTGTCGTGGCAGCAGAAGGAGGGGAGGAGGGGGTGGCTGAGGAGCCAGAAGGGAGGAGTGCATTTAAGGACTGCAGCCATGAGGGCTTCTCCTCTGCCGTGACA
>CAYWAG010000062.1:0-8017 GCA_964455925.1 uncultured Verrucomicrobiales bacterium
CTCAGGAAAAATCAATCACGTCCTAATGTGACGAACTAATCTTTCAGGACACTAGCCGCTCAATCATGAACAACACGTTTTACAACCACTACGATCAGGAGCGGCTGGAGCCACAAGACACCAGTGCAGATCACCGCACCCCCTACCAGATCGATCGTGATCGCGTGCTCTACACGCCCTCCTTTCGGCAACTGCAGAGTAAGACGCAGGTCTTCCTGAGCGGGGAGTATGACTTCTACCGCACGCGCCTGACGCATTCGCTAGAGGTGGCGCAGATCGGGCGCTCTATTACGCATTGGCTCAGGGCCTCCAGCCCGCTCCTGAGCGACACGTTCTTTATTGATCCAGACCTCGTGGAGGCCGCCTGTATCTCACATGACCTCGGGCACCCGCCCTTTGGGCACGCAGGGGAGAAGGTCCTAAACCACCTGATGCGCGAGCACGGTGGGTTCGAGGGTAACGCCCAAACCCTGCGCCTGCTCACCGAGCGCATCCTGCCCGAACGCCGAACAGGGATGAACCCTACCCGGGCGTTCGTTGACTCCGTGCTCAAGTATAAGACCCTGTGGTCTGAGCTCGGTGGCGCCGCCTCCCCTCCCGTTAACCACTTTCTCTACAACCATCAGCATACCTATCTCGACTGGGTGATGGATGGTAACGACTTCCCGCCCGAACTCTCCCCCGGCCCGATCCGTGATAACTATAAGTCCCTGGAGTGCCAGATCATGGACTGGGCGGACGATACCGCCTACTCGCTGAACGACCTCGCCGACAGTGCCCGCGCGGGGTTCCTAACCGCTGATAATGCCCGCTCGTGGGCGGAGCAGAATGTGCACTCACCGGTAGAGGAGCGTGCCATGGACTCCCTCATTCGCGCCCTGCGTAGCCGGAACTTAGACGCCTTTGTGGGTAAGCGCATCGGGAGCTACATCCGCGCCACCGACCTTACCGAGGATGTCAGTCTGCTGTCCGGCACGTCTAACCGCTATCGCTACCGCCTAACGGTCGACCCATATGTCGCCGAGGCGTGTAATCTGTATAAGAAGCTCTCCTACGAGCTGGTCTTTCAGCGCACCAGCCTGCGCCAGCTAGAGTATAAGCGTAAGGTCATGCTGGAGCGGCTCTGGACCGCGCTCTGCGAAACCAGCCTAGAGCCCAGCGCCTATCAACTGCTACCTGATGGAGAGCAAGCCGCGCTCAACGCCTGCGCCACCACTGGTGAGAAGCACCGCCTGCTAGCAGACTACATCGCCTCGCTCACAGATCTCTCCACTAAGCAGCTCTACCTCCGCCTCTACGATGGGAACCACGGCTCTATTACGGATCTGTTAACTTAGACCTCCCAGTTCACGGAGACCTCGGCCTCGTTTCCTGACTTATCGAGGTATTTTACGAGCCCATGTTTAATGCCGTATTCGTGGACATAGCGGGTGACTTTGACATCGTAGGCGCAGTATTCGGCGATCTTCATGACGGGGTCTTTTTGCCCTGTTTGCTTATACTCCTTCCACCACTTTAGGGCCTCTAGCCCGTCTGCGGTCTTAGTCATACCGAGTGAGGCGGCGGCGAGGGAGTCGAGCTTAAGCCGGCGGTCCAGCGACATTTGGATGTCGAGCATCATGTCGAGGTTGTAGGTTTGGCTCTCCATGTCGATGACGGTGTAGCCCTGGAGCACGCGGTAGTCGAACCCGATGTGGTTATACCCCACGACGAGATCGGCGCGTAAGAGCATTTGGACCAGCTCATCCATGCCATCCTCGCCAAAGATATGGTAACGTCGCGTGCGCGTACTATACGCCACGCCTACGGAGACCAGTAGCTGGTCAATATTCTTATACCCTCCCACGTCACTAATGCTCCGCTGGGTCTCTAGGTCAAAGTAAACAATATCTGTCATGGCGTATCGGGAGTAGAAGGGGGGGCAGAGGCGGGGAGCTGGTACTGCTCGCGGATCTGCTCCTGCATGTTGGGAAAGTCCTTAAACTGCTCCAGCATCAGCTCGCCCATTGCCAGTGCGGTCGGCTCATGTGAGGTCACAAACACTCCGCAGCAGATCATCAGCACTAGAAAGAGCGCGATGTAGGATAAGATGGACACCACCCCTACGTTATGCACCGCCTGCACGCGCGTGCGCCCAACCGCGTCCCAGGTCGATAGTCCCCGGGCCTTAGTGGTGAAGTAACTCATGATCATCGCGATAATAAAGAAGGGGAACACGCCCATCGCCATCCCAAAGAACCATGAGGCCGCCGAGCGGAAGAAGGCGCGATTATACCCCAGCGCGGGCATCCCAGATAGGGGCTGTACCCGTAAGCCCAGTACCAGCTTACCCGGAGTGACGCCCCAGAGATAGAGCATAAACCCCTCTAACACGATAAAGGGAATGAGCTGGATCAAGTTTACCCAGCCCAGCGAAGGATCCACCCCAAAAGGCAGCCCCATAAAGTTCGCCACCATAAAGAAGATGCCCGTGTAGATCACGAAGTCCAGCCCCTTAGCGAAGCCTCTCCGCACCCAATAATGGCTCTCTACCCGCTCAACGCGAATGATGCTATCTGCGGGCAGGGGCTTACCTGTGACCTCCTCGATCTTGGCTTGCAGCTGCGCCTTTACGTTCTCGATCTCCTCCTCGCGGGTGGCGGCATCGCTCTGCTCCTCGTCCTCTGCTGGCTCTGGTGCCGCGGGCTGAAAGTAACTCTTAAAGGCGGTGTAGTCCCCCAGCTTCTCCCACATAGGCAGGGAGCTGTGCCAGATGAGATCGTTCTCGGTAAGCTGCTGCTCCTCGATCATGTCACGCACATCCCATTCGCGCAGTGGCCCTTGCTTCTGGCCTTTGATACTAATCCAGTATTCCATCGTTCTCTATGGGTAAGTTTTATGGGGTCAAAGGGGGGAGGCTAGAGGTCGCGTAGGCTCTTAGCAGGGGCATTCCGTGCGGCGAACAGAGCCGGTAGCAGAGGTGCCAGCGAGCACATCACCAGTGCTAACACACAGACCCACGCCACGAGCGACGGGGTGGTATGCGCCGGGAGGGACTCCATCCCTTGGAATTGGGCATTAAAGATATCGAGGTTAAAGACCGAGAGTAAGAACCCCTGGATCTCCACGCGGAAGTGTAAGATCGTGAGCCCCAGCACCACACCGAGCGCGATCCCGATGAACCCAATAATCACGCCCTGTAGGAAGAAGATGCTACATATCTGACGAGGCTTAGCGCCCACCGCCAGCATCACGCCGATCTCCTTCTTCTTCTGCAGGGCGGTCAGGAACATCACGATCGTGATCAGAAATGCCGCGCCCACTGCCACGGTAGAGAGTACCAGCGCCATCATCGCCTCCTGCATCTCTACGACCTTAAAGAAGTCGCTATACCGCTGCATCCAGCTGCTGGCATACCATCCGTAGTCAAAGCTCCGCACAATGCGCTCGCTCACGTTCTCCGCCTCATCGACGTCTCGGAGCCGGATCGACAGGGCATGCACGCCCTCATCCAGCCCTGATAACTCCTGCGCCACCGGTAAGGGCAGGAAGAAGTCCGGCGCGACCACCTGCTGTGAGATCCGATAAACCCCCACAATCTGCACGTCCTTAGGCAGCACGATGGACTTCAGCTTCTTGAGCTCCGCATTATCATCCAGCGTATTATCTAGCTCGGATAAATGCACGAGGAGGAGCCGCTCTATGTGCTGCGTGGCACCCTTATCGAGGCGGCGTTGCGTCTCGTTCACCTTCTCCGCATCATACAGGATATCTAGCACCGTATCGATGGTATCAGACTCCCCCGGGCGCACGCCCGCCTCCTGGATCTGAAGGAGGATGTCATACGTGCGCTGGAGATCAGTGAGCAAGAAGGTCTCAGGCGTCTTCCCTGCGAGGCGGGACTGCTTAAGGTTCTCCACCGCCTGCTGTAGCTCAGATGCGAACTCCTCGCTCGCGCGGGGGCGTTCGGTGCGCTTATACGCGTCAAAGACCTCATCAAAGTTCCGCGTCGAATACAGCTGCACAACATCCCCGACCTGGATGCCAAACTGACGGGCGCGAGACTCCAGGATGAGCGCCTTAGACTCCACCCCCATCTCCGCCGAGCTCGTACCATACTCGTCTGTCAGGAGCTTCTGTAATGCCGCTACCTGGGCCGCATCCTGGGTGTCGATCCCACGGTATGAGATCGGTAGCTGGCTCTCCATATGCTCGATAATAGCATTATCATCGATGGTGCCTGCCACCTCGGTAATCTCTGGAAAGTTCTTGAGCGAGTCGGAGACCTCATGCCAGTTCGTGATGGGCTCGTACGCTCCCTCAGGAGCATGGCGGAGGGAAATATGCGGGGAGAACGCCAGCAGGCGCTTCTTCACCTCGATCTCGAACCCGTCCATCACAGACATAACGACGATCAAAATCGCGACCCCTAGAGCCACCCCAAACAGAGCCGCTGCAGATATGATAGAGAAGAAGTTTCTCAATGGATTGAGATACCTCAGGGCAAGAGTAGTAGTAAAAGATTTCTTAGCGATACCGGTAAGCTAACCCCTGCGCCTCCGTAGACTCAAGACAGATCCTGAGTTTTTTTACATTACACGACCAGTTCCACCTCGTATGTTGTAACTCACATTACGGCAGTAATTGTGGCATGAGCATCTTGCTCATGATTATTCCTTCCTGGCGTTAGCCACTGACTTTCTCTTTTGTGTCCGCTTTACTCATAGGTCGAGAGCCAAGAAGGGCAGTCAGTGGCTAACGCCAGAGGATGTATTCACGAGCGGGACGCTCGTGCCACAGTCTTTACCGCCGTAATGTGAGTTGTAACGGTTCAGGTGACGCGGCATTACTCATGCATCCCACTGGCTAGCTCCGCGTATGCGCCTTGGCGTTGCATGAGGGCCGTGTGGGTGCCCGCCTCGACGACTTGTCCCTGATCGAGCACGTAGATGCAGTCCGCCTTCTCGATGGTGGAGAGGCGGTGTGCGATGACGATGGCGGTGCGCCCGCGCAGGAGTTCGTTCAGGGCTTGCTGGATGAGCTCCTCGGTCGTGTTATCCACGGAGGCGGTGGCCTCATCGAGCACTAGGATGGGTGGGTTCTTAAGGATAGCGCGGGCGATCGCGAGGCGTTGCTTCTCGCCCCCAGAGAGCTTCACACCACGCTCGCCGACAACCGTGTCCAGTCCCTCTGGCATATCCCGGACAAAGGCCGCCGCCTGGGCAGCCTCTAGCGCCTGCCAGACCACTTCCTCGCTCGCATCCCGATCCGCAATTAAGAGGTTATCCCGCACGGAGCCGTTAAAGAGGAAGTTATCCTGCGAGACATACCCGATGACTTGACGGAGCTCCCGCTTAGAGAGCTGGGCGATGTTCTGCCCGTCGATGGTGATTTGACCAGCACCGATCTCATAGAAGCGGTTTAAGAGATTTACCACCGTGGACTTCCCGGCACCGGTGGAGCCTACTAGAGCAATGGTTTGCCCCGCAGGCACTGTAAGGTCTAGCCCCTGGATCGTGGGCTTCTCATCATACGTAAACGACACGTCCGCGTAACGCACATCACCACGAACAGGCTGTGCGAAGCCCTGCCCCGCCTCTACATCGGCCTCTGCATCCGTATCGAGGATCTCAAAGACACGATCCGCCGCAGCGCGGGACGAGAGCGCCATTTGGTTAATCTGGTGTAACTTCCCGATGGGATCGTAGAAGAGGTTCAGCATAAAGAGCACGGCCGTAAAGTCCCCTGCCGACATCCCGCCATTCATGACAGACTCCCCCCCGCGCCACAGCACGAGGACAAACCCCGTCATAGCGATAAAGGACATCCCTGGGGAATACCCCGCCCACCACGCCATCAGGCGTAGAGTCGCGCGGCGGAGCGCGTTAGAGTGCTCATTAAAGCGGGCGTGCTCCTGCTCCTGCGCGGTAAAGGACTTAATCTGCCGAATCCCGGCAATGTTATCATGCAGGAGCGCGTTCATGTTACTAGACGCCTCGCGCGGGCCCTTATAGCGGTCGCGCGCATTACGCGTATAGAACCACGCGCCGATCATGAGAAACGGCACCGGGATCGTCGCCCACAGCCCTACCTGCCAGTCTGCCACATAGATTAAGACCCCAAAGATGATGACCTGAAAGAGCGCCATAATCCCCTGCTCCACCCCATCGATCAAGATGCGCTCCATCGCGGTCACATCCTCGGTGACCCGCGTCATGACATCGCCCGTCCGGCGCGAGTCAAACCAACGCACGGGTAACTCCTGAATGCGCTTATAGAGGTCTGACCGAATATCAAAGATGACTCTCTGCTCAAAGTGGTTATTAATCACGATCCGCAGACTGTTCAGCCCGTCCTTTAGGAAGAACCCCAATAAGGTCACCCCCACTAAGGGGTAAAACACCGAGAAGTTCCGCTCTGGAATAACGGAGTCGATCGTGTATGCCAGCACCTTTGGGAAAACAGCGGCACAGGCTACCGACAGCACGGCACAGAACAACTGCGCCCCAAACAGCACTCGGTAGCGCTTAAGATAGGAAATCACCCTCAATACTGAACTCATAGCACAAAACTCCACCCATCAGCCCCGTTCGGCAACCCTTTTTTACACCACTTCAGAGATTTTGCAGGCAACCACATTTGACTACACCTCCCCGCGCTCGTCCTTCTCTAACTGGATGCGGTCGGCTAGGTTTCGGGCCTTGACGCGGTTGGTGCGTTTGCCCCAGCGCTCGGTGATCATCTTACGCTTCTTACGGCGACGGAGGAGCTCTTTGACTTCATCCTCTAGCTTTAGATATCCCTCGTAGCGCTCGATGTCCAAGGAGCCGTTCTCCACTGCTTCACGGATCGCACAGCCCTTATCAGACTGGTGCTTACAGTCGTGGAACTTACAGTTACGGGCGAGTTCCTCGATGTCAGCAAAGGCTTCTCTGAGGGTTTGCTCGTCAGTCCACATTTGGATCTCTCGCATCCCAGGGTTATCGACGAGGAGACCGCCGTCTGGGAGCAGCACGAGCTCGCGTGCGGTCGTCGTGTGACGCCCCTTACCAGTGGTGTCGTTGACATCACCAGTGTCCATGATCTCTTGGCGCAGGACACGGTTCAGGATCGTGGACTTACCCATTCCGCTGGACCCCACGAGGGCGACGGTCTTACCGACCTGAAAGTAGTCCTCCAGCACCTCCAGCGGATCATCCCCCAGGGCGGACATCGCGTGAACGCGGACTTGGGCGCTCAGCGCCTGCACCTCTGCCATGCGCTCGGCTAGCTCCTCCGCCGTGACGAGGTCGCGCTTATTGATCACCACTACGGGCTTACACCCGGTCTTCTCGATCAGGAGGAAATACCGCTCTAAGCGGCGGAGATTAAAGTCTGCCAGCGGATCTGTCACCACGATCACGTAGTGAACATTCGCGCAGATAACATGCTCATCAGAGCTCTTCCCGGGCATCTTGCGCGAGAAGCGGCTATGGCGTGGTAACACCGATTGAATCACGGGGTCATCCCCCTTTTGGTCAATGGCGACCCAGTCCCCCACCGCAGGGAGATCTGCATCGGATTCCGCCTCATGCCACAGCTTACCCGTGACAAAGGCATCGACCTCGGAGCCATCATGGAGGAGGGCGGAGAAGTTAATCTTAGTCTCCCGAATGAGACGCGCCGCCACGAACCCCCGGCGGGCAAAGGGCTGAAACGCAGTCTCCAGCTCAGCCGTCCACCCCAGTGAGTGGGCATTTACCCCAGAGATGATCAAGGAACTAGGAATACATTGTTAGAGCCTGGCTCCCGCACTTGGCTACCAGAGGCGACACCGCGCACATCGATGACGTTATACGGGCTGTAAGGGCTCTTAATATAACCGGCAGATCCCGTAGCCGTGCCGTATGGATACTGTGGAGTAGCAGCGGCAGGAGACTGCGACCCAAACTGCCCGAGAGAGCCGTCCTGAGCCGCTACGACTACCGCACCGATCGCCGCGCCGATCCCGGCCTTCCGCGCGATCCCACTGATGTCATCGCCATTAAGGGCACCGAGA
>CAYWAG010000063.1:0-7837 GCA_964455925.1 uncultured Verrucomicrobiales bacterium
CGTCCTTAGCGTAGCGGTAGAGTTTGGAGCGGAATCCACGGAATCCTTTGGCGCGAAGGAGAACGCGCTTTCTTCTTTTACGGCTCGCTGGGCCGTTTGTAGCTCTTGGCATAGTATTATATTCTGTTGAACGGGCTGTTATTATGTGGACTTCAGCCGCCTCGCTCGTTCAGGTATCTCTCCGGAGTTACGCCAGAGAGAAGACGGGCGTGAAGTCATGGGTTGGTGAGCAAGTAAGTGCTTAGGAGAACGGCATGTTCTCTTTGATTGTCTTGGAGATCGACTTAGAATCTACTAGAGTCGCTTGACCAAGGCTACGCTTACGCTTGCTGTTTTTCTTCGTGAGAATGTGACGCTTGCCGGGCTTACGACGTAGAACCTTACCAGATCCTGTAATCTTGTAGCGCTTAGCAACCGCTTTTCTCGTTTTCGATTTTCCTGCTTTTCTAGCCATGGGGCGCAGACCTTACCAGCTGTGCCCCATCCCGCAAGAAAAAAAGACGAGATAACTTGACTTTTTCTCCCCCCTATGCCTTTCACTCCCGCTAAGGAGCGGAAAGGCATCCGATCCGTGGCGTAATTACGCCCGCGGATCGGGTTCGACTTGTTGCCCATCGCGGCGCTTCGTCTCGAACCGGATCTTAGGGGCGATCATGGCGGTAGCAACAAGGATCAGACTACCACCGATAATACCGATCCAAGTTGGCCCGATAATAACCGCCAGCGGAAAGGCGATAAAAGGGGAGCTAATCCCTCGCACCCCCGTCAGGGACGTATGCACACTCATATACTCCGCCACGTGCTCGGGCTTAGAGAACTTCGTCACCCACAGACTCCAACACACATTACCGCCAGCCTTAGCGATCCCCCAGAGCGAGATCCCAGTGATCAGATACGCCAACCCGTGCCCGGAGAAATACACGATAATTCCAGCCGCGAAGAAGAGGTTGATCGTGGCGCGTAGCAGGTAGAAGTTCCAGCGATCAAAGAGGCGCCCCCAGATCATAATGACGAGGAAGAACGATGCCTCTGGCACAAAGGTAGTGATCAACCCGATCTGGAATTCATCGAGATCATAGCCATACGAGCGGTTCGAGATGTATTCCACAAAGAGCGCCATCCCTAGCAAGTTCCCGATGCCCAACACCATCCAGGAGATGAGTAAGTGACGGAACTCATGGTCTGTCTTAACATGGCGGAAGGCATGAAAGAGGTTCACGGTCTTCGTCCGGTCCAAATGCACCGGGCCGAACTGCAGGCTGATGCCCGCGCTCATCAGACAAGCGAGCATAAATGCGCCAAAGAGATAGCGATAGTTCTCCAGATCCTGACGCAGATACCACCCCCCGATCAGTGCGGTAGCAATCGCAAAGACCTTCCGCGCAAACCCACCATAAGCGAAGAGCTTGCCCCGCATAGAATCTGGATAATGCATCCGATACACCTGCGACATCAGCGGCAAGCAGCTCGCCATGCCTACGGCACCCAGGGCATTACCCGCCACATAGAGCACCTGGTTCTCCCCCCCAAAGGCAATCAAAGCAAACCCGACAGCCGCCAACACATTCAGCCCCGCCATAGCACGGCCCACCTCCATCCCACTGCGGCGCACCCATTGCACGAAGAACAGACTCACCAGCAGCCCCGTAGGCCACGCCGCCACCACCGCCGCCTTCGAATACTGATCCCCCTCAAAAACCCTTACCATCACGAGCACCCCAAAGGTCGTCATGATACTCTCTAATACCCCCTGCGGAATAGAGCGGAACAAATCCCACTTCAAGGTCTTACGAGTCTGCACTGTCATCATAGACCACAGGCGGTAGAGCAGCCCGCCCCCTCCAAGCAAGCAGAAAGAGCACCACAATATATACGGTTATAAAACCGTATAATACCCTCTATGCGAGATTTCCATACGCTGCGGAGAGCCCACAACCTCACACAAGCTGATCTTGCACAGGCTACCGGCACTCGACAGGCCACCATTAGCGCTATCGAACAAGGACAAACACGCCCTCGAAACGCGACCAAAAAGCGTATAGCAGAGGCGCTTCAGGTCTCCCTGGATGAGCTCAATGCAGCACTAATGGTAACGCAACAGCAATCCCAGCAAGAAAAGTCCGTGCAAGACTGGGCCTTCCTCGCTGGACTGGATGCCGATCTCAGGGCGGGCGTAGCACAGATACTAGTGTCTCACGACACTCTACCTCGCTAGAGGGAAACACGATCAGTGCAGGAGACACACATTCCATAAGCGACAACAGCAGAGAAATACAACCCCACCAAAAAACCAATAACGACAAAATAAAAAATAAACGACAAAAATAGAAAAAGAACTAGACAAAAAGAGAAAGACATATAAAATGACGTTATGCCAAAAAAAATCTCCCAAACAGAACACAACGAAATCCTGCGTGTCATCAAAGAACACCCCGATGAAATCAGCACACCAGAGATACAAGCCGCCCTCAGCTTTCCCCTCACTACTCGCACCCTACAACGCCGCCTCGCAGACCTCGTCTCCACAGGCAAAATCATCTGCATAGGATCGCGGCCTAAGCGCTACCTCTGCCTTACCTCCTACTATACCACCCCAGTAGCGCCCCCCCCTATCCTAGAAGAGGACGCCCCAGCGTATATGACATTCTCCCCAGAAGCCAGAGAGATCCATGCCCTGATCGAGCGCCCTACCTCTGAGCGCACACGGGTAGGCTACCAGCCAGAATTCCTCACCTCCTACATTCCAAACGTCACATCCTACCTAGATGACGACACCAAATCCAAGCTCCGGCGCATCGGGAATGTCGGATTACAGGATGCCCCCGCCGGAACATACATCCGAGACATTCTCGACCGCCTGTTGATCGACCTCTCCTGGAACTCCAGCCGCCTAGAGGGCAATACATACTCCCTCCTAGAGACCCAGCAGCTCCTCGCCCATGGAGAGATCGCCACAGGAAAGAACGTCCGCGAAACGCAAATGATCCTCAACCACAAGGAAGCCATCGAACTCCTCGCAGACCAAGGCGACGAAATCGGGTTTAACCCCTATACCATCTGTAACCTCCATGCCCTTCTCTCCAACAACCTCCTATCAGACTCCAGTGCCTGCGGCAGTATTCGCCTGCGCGCCGTAGGGATATCTGGATGCGTGTACACCCCGCTCGCCGTACCACAGCAGCTGGATGAATACTTCCAGCTCATCCTCACCAAGGCCGCCGCGATTCGGGATCCCTTCGAGCAAGCCTTCTTTGTGATGGTACACCTGCCGTATCTGCAGCCCTTTGAGGACGTCAACAAGCGAGTCTCACGCCTGAGTGCAAACATCTCGCTCATTCAGCATAACCTCTGTCCCCTGTCCTTTATCGATGTCCCGCAAGAAGACTACGTTAAGGGACTGCTAGGAGTCTATGAGCTGAACCGCTACGAGGCACTCAGAGACGTCTTCGTATGGGCATACACTCGCTCAGCACAGCAGTTCCCCATCGTAAAGGAATCGCTAGGAGAGCCAGACCCCTTCCGCCTCACACACCGGAACCTGATAAAACAACTCATCCGAGACCACATTACCAATGGTAAGGCACCCATCGCCCCCTCCACTCTCACAGCAGAGGAAGCCCGAACCTTCCACTCCATCATCGAGACCGAGCTCGCCAGCCTCCACATCGGGAACATCGCCCGGTATGGCATCCGGCCCAGCGAGTTCACAGTCTGGCAGGGAAGCCGGCGGTAGGTAGGTACCAAGCGATAAATCGGTGCCAAACAGTAGGTAGGTGCCAAGCGGTAGGTGGGGGGCAGAACGGTGAATGGTCAGCCCGGATTAGACCGGAGTGCCTTAGCGAGAAACAAAAAGAGAGGCGCATAATGCGCCTCTCTGAACTTGCCCTATAGGGGGGGGAACCCTCTAAGCAAGAGAAGAAAGCATCTCCTGGAGCTGAGCACGCTTCGTCTTCCACTCCTCCAGGCGATCCTTCTCGACCTGAACGACCTCAGGCTTAGCACGCTCGACGAAGTTCGGGTTACTCAGCTTCTTCTCACATTTGGTGAGCTCCTTCTCAATCTTAGCGATCTCCGCGTTCAGGCGCTTAGACTCAGCCTCTACATCGATCAGCCCAGCCAGCGGAAGGTAAAACTCCCCTAGCTCTGAGGCAGAGGCAGGCGTCCCCTTCGGTGGGTCATAATCGTTCTCGATGCTGATCTCCTCCAGCCCTACCAGAATACAGAGCACGGGGAAATGCGCCGCGACAGAGGCATCATCAGTCTTTAGCTTCAGCGAGATGTCCTTACGCGTAGCCAGATTATACTCCGCCTTTAGATTACGGAGCTTACTAGCGGTCGCATAGATAGTCTCTGCCGCGATGACCGAGGCCTGGGAGTCGATCCCGTCCAACACAGGAGTGAGATCCTCCACCGTGGACATGAGATGCCCCTCAGTAATATAGCCCATCGTGGTGGAGAGTTCCTCCGTGATGTGCGGCATAAAGGGATGCAAACGGGCAAGGAAGCGCGCGAGCACCAGGTCGATCGTTCCGAGCGTCAGACGCGTAGTCTCCGCAGGGGTATCCGTGCGGAAGTCCCCCTTGATAGCCTCTAAGAAGAGGTCGCAATACTCACCCCAGAAGAAGTTATAGAGCAACTGCGCCACCTCGCTAAAGCGGTAGTCCGCATACGCGCGCTCCACCTCCGCACTCATGACATCCAGCTTAGCGAGGATGGTTTGGTGGAAGACTGGGAGCTGTCGTAAATCCTCTGCACTGAGAGAGACACGCTCCGTGCCCTGCATTTGGCGGAAGCGAGCTGCATTATAGAGCTTATTAGCAAAGTTCCGTCCCTCCTCGACCTGAGGGTACTCGTTCTCACCACCCTTGATGATATTCTCGATAAAGTGGATATCCCCACCGAGCGGAGCAATCTTAATCAGCGCGAACCGGACTGCATCTGCACCAAACCGATCCATCAGGTCCATCGGGTCAGGGGAGTTCCCCAGAGACTTAGACATCTTACGTCCCTGCTTATCACGCACCAGGTTCGTAAAGTAAACGTTGTTAAACGGCTTCTGCCCCTTAAAGCGGTATCCCGCCATAATCATGCGCGCCACCCAGAAGAACATGATGTCATACCCCGTGACCAAATCCGCCGTGGGGTAGAACTTCTGCTGAGCCTGCTCATTCATAGTAGAGAACGGCCAGAGCCAGGAGCTAAACCAGGTATCCATGACATCAGGATCACGCTCCCATTGGTCACCATCCGCTGGCGGCTCCGTGCCGACATAAATGTCACCAGCTGCGAGGTCGCTCAGGTCCAGAGACTCCTTCTCCTTTAGCTCAAAGGCCTTCTCCTTACGGTACCAGACCGGGATTTGGTGCCCCCACCAGAGCTGGCGGGAGATACACCAATCCTGCAGATTATTCATCCAATGGCTATACGTCTTAGTCCAGCGCTCTGGGCGGAAGGTGATCTCCGCCTCTGGCGTGCTGCCCACGGCGTCGGTAGACTCCTCCACAGAGGGGTATCTAAGGAACCACTGCATGGAGATACGCGGCTCGATAGGGACATCTGCCCGCTCTGAGAAGCCCACATTATTCTCATGTTCCTCCACCTTAACGAGCGCCCCGAGGGCATCCAGCATCTTACCTGCCTTATTACGCGCCTTAAAGCGGTCATCACCATCCAGCTCAGGAACGGCAGGGAAGTTCACCGTGCCATCGGGGTGGAGCACATCAATGATCTCGAGCTCATGGCGCTCACCTATCTCGAAGTCCAGCTTATCATGCGCCGGTGTAATCTTAAGCGCGCCGGTGCCGAAGTCGATCTCCACGGCCTCATCCGCGATAATCGGGATCGCCCCCGGATTGATCGGGCGCACGGCGTGCTTACCGATGAGATCTGCGAAGCGAGGGTCCTTAGGGTTTACCGCGATCGCAGAGTCCCCCATGATGGTCTCTGGGCGTGTCGTAGCGATCTCAATGTAGCGCCCCTCTTCCTCCTGGATGGCATAACGCACGAAGTAGAGCTTAGACTGCTTAGGCTTAGGGATGACCTCCTCATCAGACAGGGCAGTCAGGGAGACCGGGCACCAGTTCACCATGCGCTTACCACGGTAAATGAGTCCTTCCTTAAATAGGTCTACGAACACGCGCGTAACCTCTGCTGAATACTCCGCATCCATAGTAAACCGCTCGCGCTCCCAGTCGCAGGACGCGCCCATCCGCTTTAGCTGATTAATGATGATGCCACCGTGCTCCTCCTTCCAGTCCCAGACCTTCTCTAGGAAGGCATCACGCCCGATGTCGCGCTTAGACTTGCCCTCCTCGTCACGGAGCTTCTTCTCCACCTTTGTCTGCGTGGCGATGCCCGCGTGGTCGGTTCCAGGTAACCACATCACCTCCTTACCCTGCATACGGGCACGGCGGGCGAGAATGTCTTGGATCGTATTATTCAGGACGTGGCCTAAGTGAAGGATACCGGTGACGTTAGGAGGCGGGATCACAATGGAATACCCCTCCTTATCGGACGTCTCGTCTCCACGGAAACACCCATTCTCAGTCCACGACTGAAACCACTTATGTTCCACTGCTACAGGCTCGTATGCTTTCGGTAATTCTGACACCCCCCTCAGTTGCCAAATTCCCCCCACAGGTGCAAAGAGAAAACTTCGCTATTTCTCTCTAGCCCGGAGCGGCTGAAAAAACAGGGCTCTACAAGCTTAAGCATTTTTTTATCAGAAAAACGTGACCTAGATCCTCTGCCCCCAGTCTATATGTGGAGACACCACGGACTCTACACCGTTTACGGAGCCACGCAGTCCACATCACACGACACCATTATGCCCTCTACCCTATCATTTTTCTTACGCCTGACGACTCTCGAATGGGGAGCGCGCTGCGTCTTGGTAGGTTTGGCACTCTTTATCCCCGTGCTCGTTTTTTATCTAGTGCCCCTGTTGGTGCTGGACATAGCCGGGACTAGCTTCATTAAGAATCCAGTTGCGGCCTCCCTGATCATGCCTATCTTAGTGGTATGCTTAGCCGTTCCTGTCTACTAACTCTCAGCCTTCTCTCCTCCGTCAGCGCCCAGCTCCGCGAGGCTCCCTACTCACTGAGCCTGGAGTGGAACCAACTCGTCACACCTACTGAGACACTGAGTGACAGCCTCATCACCGACCTCCGAGTCAGTGCCCCCCTCCTGCGTAATGACCGGCTCGTGTCTGCCCTCTCCCTCTCACATCAGCGGCAGCACTATGATGGCGACATGGGGTTCGATACCCTCGTAGGCTCAGGGACGAGCCTCTTTATACTCTATGAGTTCACCCCTGGGTGGCGCCTCATGGCACTGAACTCCGTGCGCTCACAGCATGAAGAGGGAGCCTCCTTTAGTGAGGCGCTCACCTACAGCGGTATCCAGGGTGTGTGGCGTGAGTTTGAGAGCGGACTACTCCTGGGCGCAGGGTTCGGCTACGCTACAGGGATCACCGATGATACCTCCTTCTTCCCGGTACTGTTCATTGACTGGGAGTTCGCCCCGCACTGGACGCTCACGACCCGCCCCACTCCCGGCACGCGGTTTGGTCCCGGAGCCTCGCTGCACTATGCGCACTCAGATCAGATCAACCTCTACCTCGGTGGGCGCTACCTTAGCCAATCCTTCCTCCTGAAGGACGATCACGAATACGAATACTCCACTACCCGCCTCTTTGCCACGCTCCAATACACCTACACGAACAACCTTTCGCTCAGCGCGACCGTTGGCTACAACCTATCTGGAGAAATCCGCACAGACGACACCACGACAGATCTCGCCCCCAGCCCCTTTACCGCCCTCACTCTCTCCTGGGATT